>NZ_RZRR01000451.1:0-4460 GCF_003998555.1 Mesorhizobium sp. M7A.F.Ca.CA.002.09.1.1
CTGTCCAGCCCCTGTTTGTCGACGATCGCCAAGGCGCAAGGCATCTGGATCGAGGACACCGCCGGTCGCCGCTTCATGGATTTCCACGGCAACAGCGTCCATCACCTCGGCTATGGCCACCCGAGGCTTGTGGCCGCCATCAAGAAGCAGCTCGATCAGCTCTGCTTTGCGCCGCGCCGTTTCACCTGTGAGCCCGCCGTCGAACTGGCCGAGAAGCTGGCGGCATTGGCGCCCGGCAATCTCGGCAAAGTGCTGTTCACCACCGGCGGCTCGGACGCCATCGAGGTCGCGCTGAAGATCGCCCGCGCCGCGACCGGCCGCTTCAAGACGGTGTCGTTCTGGGATGCGTTCCATGGCGCCGGCTTCGGCGCAGCAAGCGTTGGTGGCGAGGCGACCTTCCGCTCGCACATATCAGGCCCGATGATGACCGGCACCGAGCACGTCGCGCCTTGGGACGGCTATCGCTGCCCCTATGGCCACGATTCCCTGGAAGCATCGGGCCTCGCCTGCGCCAACATGATTGCCTACGTCCTTGGCCGCGAGCAGGACGTGGCGGCGGTCGTCGCCGAACCGATGCGGGCGACGCCAAACCCGCCGCCGCCAGGCTTCTGGAAGCGGGTGCGCGAGGCCTGCGACCGGCACGGCACGCTCTTGATCTTCGACGAGATCCCGACCGGCCTTGGCAAGACCGGCAAATTCTTCGCGCACGAGCATGATGATGTGACGCCTGACATCGTCGTCCTCGGCAAGTCGCTCGGCGGCGGCGTCCTGCCGATCGCCGCCATCATCGCGCGCCGCGATCTCGACGTCACCGGTGGCTTCGCGATCGGCCACTACACCCACGAGAAGAACCCGGTGACGACCCGCGCCGCATTGACGACGATCGACATCATCCTGGAGGAAGGGCTGGTCGAGCGCGCGGCCGAACTCGGTCGGCACATGCTAGGGCGCATGCAGCACCTGATGGCGCGCTCGCCCCATGTCGGCGACGTCAGGGGCAGGGGACTGATGGTCGGCGTCGAGCTCGTCGAGGATCGCGATACGCGCCAGCCGGCACGCGATCTCGCCGAGCGCGTCTTCTATGCTTGCCTTGAACAGGGGCTGAGCTTCAAGATCAGCCAAGGCAACGTGTTGACGCTGTCGCCGCCGCTGGTCATTTCGAAAACCGACCTCGACGGCGCGCTCGACATTGTCGAGCGCACGGTGCTGGCGGCCTGACCGTGAAGGCCGTGCGCACCGACCGCGAACTCGAATGTCCCGGCATCGACGCCGGCTTGCGGGCGAGGGGGGTCGAACTGGTGACGCTGCCGGACGGCATCCCCGAAGCTGATCTCATGCAGGCCGTTGCGGACGCCGATCTTTTGCTGATGTGCTACACGCCGATCACCGCACGGGTGATCGAGGCGGCTCCCAGATTGAACGGCATTGTCAAATATGGCGTCGGCGTCGATGCCATCGACATCCCCGCCGCGATGCGGCGTGGCATTCCCGTTGTCAACGTGCCGGATTATGCTGAGGAAACCGTCGCCGAAGGCGCCTTCGCGCTGATGATCGCGCTGGCCAAGCGGCTGCCCTCCATCACCGCGGCGGTGTCACGTGATGGTTGGATCTGGCCCGAGCAACGCTGGCTGGGGCGCGACATGTCCGGCGCCACGCTTGGGCTCGTCGGCTGCGGCAAGATCGGCCGCAGCATGGCGCGCATGGCAGGCCAAGGATTTCATGCGCGCGTTCTCGGCTTCGATCCCGGTGTCGATGTCGCAACCATGCGCACCGCCGGCATCGAGAAGGTAGAAGACCTCCACGTCATGCTGCGCGCCTGCGATTTCGTTTCCCTCCACTGCGTGCTGAACGACAGGACGCGCGGCTTGATTGGTGAAGCCGAGCTCGCTTGCCTGAAGCCTTCCGCTATCATCGTCAACGTCTCGCGCGGCGCGCTGATCGACGAGGCCGCCCTTGTCGAGGCGATCATCTCGGGGCGCATCGGCGGCGCCGGGCTCGACGTCTATTCGGTCGAGCCGCTGGCCAAATCGGGCCATCCGATGAGCGCGCTGTTCGGCCGCGACAACGTCATCCTGTTTCCGCATCTCACCTTCTTCACGCAGGGGGCCATGCGCCGGCTCGAAGACGACACGCTCGCGCGCTGCTTCGAAATTCTCGAAGGCCGGCCGGTTACCGTTCGTTCGTTCGACCCGCGGCTGCGGGCGCAGACATCTGGGGTTTCATTTGGCTGACCATCACCATCTCTGCACCCAATCGCGGGCCTTCCGCGAGGCCGGAATCGAAGCCAGGCCAGCGTTGCGACAGTTCCATGACAACTATCAGGTAAAATTTGCCTCTCATAAAATAAATAGATTTTACTTATCGATCGTCAGTCCCCAAAGTCGGCACAACGACGAGATCGAACGGTGCCGCATAAGGCTCCGGCCTACAGGCGAGATCGTCACAGTGCATCGCAGAATGTGCCATCAATCACAGGGGAACTGAGCATGAAATCGCAAAAGGCAACCATAGCTACGGCCTTCGCCGCGTCGCTGTTGGCGTCGTCGGCTCTTGTCGGACCGGCACTCGCCGACGGCGTCGTCACCATCTATTCCGCCGACGGCCTGCATGACGGCAATGGCAGCTGGTTCGAGACCGAATTCGCCGCCTTCACCAAGGCCACCGGCATCACCGTGCAGTATATCGAGGCAGGTTCCGGCGGCGTCGTCGAGCGTGTCGCCAAGGAAAAGTCGAATCCGCAGGCCGACGTGCTGGTGACCTTGCCGCCCTTCGTGCAGCGGGCCGCGGCTGACGGCCTGCTGCAGGACTACAAGCCGGAAGCCGCCGACCAGATCGATGGCGGCACAGACAAGTACCGGCCGCTGGTCAACAACTATATGAACTTCATCTACAACAGTGCCGTCCTGCCGGAAGCGCCAAAGGCCTACAACGACCTGCTCGACCCGAAGTTCAAGGGCAAGATCCAGTATTCTACCCCCGGCCAGGCCGGTGACGGCACCGCCGTCATGCTGCAGATCATCCACGCCTTCGGCAGCGAGGATGCCGGCTTCGAGTTCATGAAGAAGCTGCAGGACAACAATGTCGGCCCCTCCGCTTCGACCGGCAAGCTGACCGCGCTGGTCAACAAGGGTGAGCTGCATGTTGCCAATGGCGATCTGCAGATGAACATGTCGCAGATGGCCGACAATCCCAATATCAAGGTGTTCTGGCCGGCTGGACCTGACGGTGTGCGCTCCACCTTCGCGCTGCCCTATGAAATCGGCCTGGTCACCGGCGCACCCAACGCAGACAACGGCAAGAAACTGATCGACTTCCTGCTCTCCAAGGAAGCCCAGTCGAGCATCAGTTCCGTTGCGCTCGGCATGCCGGCTCGCAAGGACGTCAAGCCGGATGACGCCAACTTCGCCAAGGCGCAGGAGGCGATGAAAGGCGTGACCATCTGGTCGCCGAACTGGGACGACGCGCTGAGCAAGCTACCCGATTATGTCAAGCGCTGGAACGAAGCGACCGGAAGTTGATCCGCAAGGGAAACCCGGAGGACCACGCCATGTCGGCCGCAGCGTTTACTGGTACCAGTGTCATGGACATCGACGCCGCGAAGGTTCGCGGCGCCGGCTCCAATGTCCATTTCGACAAGGTCAGCGTTGCCTATGGCGCGCATGTCGTCCTGCATCCGCTGACCCTGGATATCGCACCTGGCGAGATCCTGGCGATGATCGGCCCATCCGGCTCCGGCAAGACGACGGCCTTGCGCGCCGTGGCCGGCTTCGTGCGACCCGCCAGCGGGCGGATCCGCATCGGCGCCACCGATGTGACCGATCTGCCGCCCTACGAGCGCGGCCTTGGCATGGTGGTGCAGAACTACGCGCTGTTTCCGCATATGCGGGTCGAGGACAACGTTGCCTTCGGCCTCAGAGCACAGGGCGCCGACAAGGCGCTGATCGGTGAGCGGATCAAGGATGCGCTGGGCACTGTCGGCATGTCGGCCTATGCCCGGCGCTATCCGCGCGAGCTTTCGGGCGGCCAGCAGCAGCGCGTGGCGATTGCGCGTGCCTTGGCCGTGCGGCCGCGCGTGCTCCTGCTCGACGAGCCGCTCTCGGCGCTCGACGCCCAGATCCGCCGCAACATGGTCGAGGAGATTGCCCGGCTGCACCGCAGCCTGCCCGGCCTCACGATCCTCTATGTCACCCACGACCAGACCGAGGCACTGACGCTTGCCGACAAGATCGCCATCATGCGCGACGGCAGGGTCTGTTCGCATGGACCGACGACCGAACTCTACCGCCGCCCGCCAAACCGTTTTACGGCCGAGTTCCTCGGCCGCGCCAATCTTCTTCCGGTAACGGTTGCCGAGGCCGTCGGGTCGAAGGGATTTGCCACGGCAAGGCATGGTGACGCGCTGCTGACCGGCGCCGGCCGCAACGAGAAGGCCGGCGACAAGAGCCTGCTCTGTATCAGGC
>NZ_RZRR01000452.1:0-4458 GCF_003998555.1 Mesorhizobium sp. M7A.F.Ca.CA.002.09.1.1
TGGACCGTCAAACCTCCGCCAATTCCGGCCGGCGACCGCCAGCGGGGATCGGCATAATCTCCTCCGACGCTTAGCTAATATCGGCTTGGCGCCAACGTCAATGCTATTTGTCCTACAAAACGGATTTTTAAAATAGTCCTGGCCCAATTCGTCCGACAATTGATTGACGTGCGCCGGCTTTTGCGTAAAAGAACGCTAACGCCGTCTTCGGGAGGAGCCGGGGAGAGCGAGGCCAAAGCAGCGTCGGCATCCACGCCGGTAACAGCTGCAGGTCGCAAAGCACGGGGAGGCAAAGGCTGGTGGCGGTTCTCGAACTCACCAACATCTCAAGGCATTTCGGCGCCATCCAGGCCGTCAACGACGTTTCGCTGTCGATCGAGCCCGGACAGGTGGTCGGCCTGATGGGCGACAACGGCGCCGGCAAGTCGACGCTGGTCAAGATGATCGCTGGCAATTTCCGCCCGAGCCATGGCACCATGCACATGGACGGCAAGGAATTGATCCTGCACAAGCCGGCGGAAGCCCGCCAGCACGGCATCGAGATCGTCCACCAGGACCTTGCGCTCTGCAACAATCTGACTGCCGCCGCCAATGTCTATCTCGGCCGTGAGTTGCGGCGCGGCGTCGGGCCGTTCCGGATCCTCGACTATGCCTCGATGTACAAGCGTGCCGGCCAGCTCTTCGCCGAATTGAAGTCCGAGACCCGTCCGCGCGACCTCGTCAAGCAGATGTCGGGCGGCCAGCGCCAGGCGGTGGCGATTGCCCGCACCATGCTGTCGCAGGCCAAGATCGTGCTGATGGACGAACCGACGGCGGCGATCTCGGTGCGCCAGGTCGCCGAAGTGCTGAACCTTATCCGCCATTTGCGCGATCAGGGCATCGCCGTCGTTCTGATCAGCCACCGCATGCCTGACGTGTTCACCGTCGCCGACCGCGTCATCGTCATGCGGCGCGGGCGCAAGGTCGCCGACAAGACGATTGCGTCGAGCTCGCCCGAGGAAGTCACCGGGCTGATCACCGGCGCTATCGAACAGGTTTGATTTCAAGCGAATTCCACCACGCACAGCAGATGAAGGTCGACGATGGCACTGACAATTGACCAGCCGATCGAGCATAAGCAGCAATCCTTGGCCGCGAGACTGTTTGCCAGCCAGACTTTCTGGGTGGTGATCGCGGTCATCCTTGCCTGCGTGTTCCTGTCGTTTGCCACCGACGCTTTCGCCACCTCGAAGAACCTCTACAACATCACCCGCAACATCACCTTCGTCGCCATCATCGCGCTCGGCATGACCTTCGTCATCATCACCGGCGGCATCGACCTGTCGGTCGGCTCGGTGCTATGCCTGTCGTCGATGGTGCTGGCCGTCACCATGCATGCCGGCTACTCGATCGAGGTCGGCATCCTGGCCTCGATTGCCACCGCGCTCGCCATTGGCGCCTTCAACGGCGTGCTGATCGCCTATCTCGGCTTTCCACCCTTCGTGGTGACGCTCGGCATGCTGTCGATCGCCCGAAGCCTCGCCATGGTCGCCTCCAACAACACGGTGGTCTTCCAGTTCGGGCCGGACCATGCCAAGCTTCTGTCATTGGGCGGCGGCGCCTGGGTGTTCGGCATCGCCAACCCGGTGCTTTACATGATCCTTCTGGCGCTGATCACCGGCTTCATCCTGCGCTGGACCAAGTTCGGCCGCCATATCTTCGCCATCGGCGGCAATGAGCACGCGGCAACGCTGACCGGCGTTCCGGTGCGCCAGATCAAGGTTGCCGTCTACATGATCTCGGCGCTGTCGGCGGGCATTGCGGGCATCATCCAGACCGGCTGGCTGGGTGCCGTCACCACCAATCTCGGCACCGGCATGGAGCTGCAGGTAATCGCCGCCACCGTCATCGGCGGCGCCAATCTGGCCGGCGGCGTCGGCACCGCCTTCGGCGCCATCGTCGGCGCGGCCCTGATCGAGGTGATCCGCAACAGTCTCGGCCTGCTCGGCATCAATGCCTTCTGGCAAGGCGTCTTCATCGGCGGCGCCATCCTGCTGGCGGTGCTGTTCGACCGCATCCGCAATTTCCGCCGCAGCGACTAGAACCATGATCCCGAAAAGTGGAAACCGGTTTTCTCGGACAAACGGAACCGTTTGTCCGGAGATCATGGTCAAACAAAAGACGGTTTGATGGCCAACTCCCTGTTCAGCCTCGAGGGCCGGCTGGCGCTGGTGACCGGCTCCGGCCAGGGCATCGGCTTCGCGCTGGCTCGGGGCCTGGCCGAACATGGGGCAAGCGTGGTGCTGAACGGCCGCGACGCCGCCAGGATCGACAGCGCCGTCGAAAAGCTGCGCAACGCCGGCTTCAAGGCGCACGCCTCGGTATTCGACGTCACCGATTTTCAGGCGGTCAATGAGGACATTGCCCGCATCGAGGCCGAGATCGGCGCCATCGACATCCTCATCAACAATGCCGGCATACAATTCCGCGCCCCGCTCGAGGACTTTCCCGAGGAGCAATGGGAGCGCCTGTTCAAGACCAATGTGTCGGGCGCCTTCCATGCAGCCAAGGCGGTCGCCCGCCACATGATCCCGCGCGGCAAGGGCAAGATCATCAACGTCGGTTCGGTGCAGAGCGAACTGGCAAGGCCGAACATCGCGCCCTACACCGCCACCAAGGGCGCGATCCGCAACCTGACAAGGGGCATGTGCGCCGATTGGGCCAAACACGGCCTGCAGATCAATGCGATCGCGCCCGGCTATTTCCGCACCGAGATGAACCAGGCGCTGGTCGACAATCCCGAATTTTCCGCCTGGCTGGAAAAGCGCACGCCGGCCGGGCGCTGGGGCAATGTCGACGAGTTGATCGGCGCCGCCGTGTTTCTGGCGTCAGATGCCTCGTCCTTCGTCAACGGCCATACGCTGTATGTCGATGGCGGCATGACGGCTTCGGTTTGAGGTTGGCAATTCTCCCGACCGCCATTCGTTCCAGTGCGTATCGCTCAGTCTGAAAATCCGGCCTCACTGGCCGTCATTCGCCCTCGCCGCCCGCGCGCGTCTTGACGCGGCCCCGAACTCGGCCGCACAATCCCCACTGCAGGCGAAGGGAGGCCAGTCGCCTGCGGGAGGATATACCCATGACGGAAGCGATCAGGCTCTACTGGGGCCGGTTCGGACATGTTTCTATCCTGAATGTCGCAAGCGACTTCGTCACCCATGCCCATGTCGAGGCCCATCTCATCATCTGGCTGGAAGGTACGGCCGGCGAAATGACCATCGGCCGCGAGACCGTCCGGCTTGGGCCTGGAACGGCCGCCGGCATCAACTCCTTCCAGCCGCACAGCCATGTTCTGTCGCAAAACGGGACGCCCGGTCTGTTTCTCGCCTTCTACATCGATCCCGACTGGGCGCGGCGCCGCCGCGACCTGCCTTCGTCGGCGCCGCTGTTTTCACAAGCCGCGATCACGCTGGAACCGTGGCTGCATCAGGCCGCCGCCAATCTGCTCGACCACCTCAGCGACAATGAGAGCGTCGACGATATCGCCAACTACGAGATCGAGCGTTTCATCGATAGCGTGCTCGACGCCGCCGACGCCTCGGCGCCGCAGGAGGCCCGTGTCCGCATCAACACCATGCAGGATTTTCGTGTCCGCAAGGCAATCCAGTTGATGAGAGCCAATGTCTGCGAGCGCATCTGCTTCGACGACGTGGCGCGCAGCGTCGGCCTGTCGCGACCGCATTTCTTCGCTTTGTTCAAGGAACAGACCAATCTGACGCCCAATGTCTACTGGAACACGCTGCGCATGGAGGAAGCGGTGCGGCAGCTGCAATGGTCGCAGGAACCGCTGATCTCCGTCGCCTGCAATCTCGGCTTCACCACGCAGGGCAATTTCTCGCGCTTTTTCCGCGACCATGTCGGCGTGCCGCCGACGCTCTACCGCGAGGCCGCGCGGGCGATCGCCTGAACCAGCCGCCCTTTTTCAGACTCCCCGCCCTTTTTCAGACTCCTTGATAGGCGCTCAAGACGCATTGATAAGCGTCGCTGAAATGGCCGCCCTACCCTTGCACCGGATCGCTTTTGCAAGGGAACATTTTGAATGGCCAAAGTCACCATCTCCAGCGTCATCGACGCGCCGGTCGAAAAGGTCTGGGCGCGCATACGCGACTTCAACGGGCTGCCGGGCTGGCATCCGCGCATGGTGGAAAGCCACATTGAAGACGGCAAGGATGCCACCACAATCGGCTGCGTGCGCAATTTCCAGCTCGCCAGCGGCGCCCGCCTACGCGAAAAGCTGCTCGACTTCTCCGATCAGAATTTCCTGGTCAGCTACTCCATCCTCGAGACGCCGCAGCCGCTGACCAACCACAAGGCGACCCTGCAGCTGCGGCGCGTCACCGATGGCGACCGCACCTACGCCGAATGGACCGCTAGCTTCGACGCCGCGCCTGAGGAGGCAGACAAGCTGGCCGAGGGCATGGG
>NZ_RZRR01000453.1:0-4448 GCF_003998555.1 Mesorhizobium sp. M7A.F.Ca.CA.002.09.1.1
CTTCATGCCGGTGACGACCGCTTCCTGGCCGATATAGAGGTGGCAGAAGCCGCCGATGAAACCCATGCCGTAGAGCTGGCCGGCCTTTTCCTCGAAACGACGGATGAGCAGCATGTGCCGGTAAGCGGCAAGCTCTTCGTCCTTGGTGAATTCGACAGGTTTGGGGGTCGAAAGCCCCGATTTGCCGTCGGATTTGGATTTGGCAGGCGCTTTTCTGGCGGCGGTGGCCATGCATCACTCCCTGTTGGCGTCTCTTCGTGGACATTAGAGCAGGATGAAATCTGCTCTGGGGAGATCAGCTCCTCCCCACCGATTTTAGGGAGGCTAACACGCGTCAAAGCGTTGCGCCATGCCGAATTTGCATAGCTGGCATGCGCCTAAGCGATTAAAATCATTGAAAATATTGGTGATTAACTTGAAATCAGTTATTTCGCCGAGGTCGGCAACATAATGGTGATTTCGTCAGCTTGGGACAGATTGAGCGCCTTGCGCGCCTGCTCATCGAGCATGTCCTTCTCGAGCGTGCCTTCATGCATCAGCCGAACGCGGCGCTCGAGCTCCATGCGGCGCGCCTTGATCGCATCGAGCTGGCCTTGCAGCGCAACCGTCTGGGCTTCCAGCTGATATTTCGAGTAGATACCGAATTCGCCGTGATAGGCATGAAAGCCGAAATAGGCCAGGAACGCCACGCAAAGCGAGGGAATGATCAGCCGGCCGGTGTTTCTCTGCTTGTGCTGACGCGTCCACATCGCCCGATTCCTCTAGAGCATGATGCCGAAAAGTGTGAAGCGGTTTTCGGACGACATCATGCTCTATCTCTTTGATTTAGAGTCGGATTCAGATTTCAGGTCGAACAGACCTGAGATCATCCGGCTCTAGCCCGCGAACTCAGGCGGCTCACGATCTTTCTCGCCCGATTGTGCTTAACGGACGGTTACGGGTGACCTGTTTGGCGGCGCCGAAACGAAAAAGGGCGGGAATGCTCCCGCCCTTTTGTCCGGTATCGATGAGCCGGTGTTTCCGGATCAGCCCTTGACCACCGACTTGCCGGCGTAGCTTGCCTGCTTGCCGAGCTCTTCCTCGATGCGGATCAGCTGATTGTACTTGGCCATGCGGTCCGAGCGCGACAGCGAGCCGGTCTTGATCTGTCCGCAATTGGTGGCGACGGCGAGATCGGCAATGGTCGAATCCTCGGTTTCGCCCGAGCGGTGCGACATCACGGCGGTGTAGCCGGCCTTGTGCGCGGTCTCGACGGCGTCGAGCGTTTCCGTAAGCGAGCCGATCTGGTTGACCTTAACCAGGATCGAGTTGGCAACCCCCATGCGGATGCCGTCGCGCAGCCGCGCCGTGTTGGTGACGAACAAATCGTCGCCAACCAGCTGCGTCTTCTTGCCGATCAGGTCGGTCAGGTACTTCCAGCCTTCCCAATCGTCCTCGGCAAGACCGTCCTCGATCGAGATGATCGGATAGTCGGCGGCAAGCTTGGCCAGGTATTTGGCCTGGGCCTTGGGATCGCGCGTCTTTTTCTCGCCTTCATAGACGTAGTTGCCGTCCTTGAAGAACTCGGTCGCGGCGCAATCGAGGCCGAGCGCGATCTCGTCGCCCGGCTTGAAGCCGGCCTGCTCGATCGATTCCATGATGAAATCGAGCGCCACCGGAGCGCTTTTCAGGTTCGGGGCAAAGCCGCCCTCGTCGCCGACATTGGTGTTGTGGCCGGCATCCTTCAGTTTCTTGCGCAGCGTATGGAAGATTTCCGAACCCCAGCGGACACCTTCGCGCAGCGTCGGCGCGCCGATCGGCAGGATCATGAATTCCTGGAAATCGATCGGGTTGTCGGCATGCGCGCCGCCATTGATGATGTTCATCATCGGTACCGGCAGGAGATGCGCCTTGGTGCCTCCGACATAACGGTAGAGCGGCAGGCCGGCGGCATCAGCGGCCGCCTTGGCCACCGCCAGCGAAACGCCGAGAATGGCGTTGGCGCCAAGCCGGCTCTTGTTGGGCGTGCCGTCGAGCTCGATCATGGTCTGGTCGATATGAATCTGGTTTTCGGCTTCCATGCCGCCGATGGCCTCGAACAGCTCGCCGTTCACCGCCTCGACGGCTTTGAGCACGCCTTTGCCGAGATAGCGGGCGCCGCCGTCGCGCAGTTCGACGGCCTCGTGGGCACCGGTCGAAGCACCCGACGGCACCGCCGCGCGGCCCATCGAGCCGTCTTCGAGAATGACATCGACCTCGACGGTCGGATTTCCACGGCTGTCCAGGATTTCACGCCCGACAATGTCGACGATGGCGGTCATTTGCGATGTCCTCGATTGATCTGAAGAATGCCGCACGTCTTAGCCAAAGTGCTGCAAAAGGCAATCGGCCCGCTGGCAATTGTTGCCGCGGCAACAGCGTCCGAACGATTCACGAAGCGCAAATCGCTGTCATCATAAGTCATGTACGGTCGGCTGACTTCCGGTTAAGGTGCAGCGCGCGGGGCGAAACAGGAGGAGTTTCGCCATGTCTCAGTTGAGCGGTATCGTGAGTCTGTTTCTGATCGCGGCGGCATTCCTGACGTCATGCGACAATCAGCAGTCGCCGCCGAAGGCGATGGCCCCCTTACACGTCAGCGAATAAGCCGGAATCCAAAGCGGCCCCGTCTCTCTCGACGGGGCCGCTTTGTCGTTGTTGTTAATGCCAGTAAGGCGTGACCTTGTAATAATTGTAGGATTCGTCGCGCGCCGCCTCGCCATCGGCACCGGTCAGTTCGTTGATCGAATAGGCCGGTGCCGCCATGAGTTGTTCCTTGGAAAACGGCACGACATAACCGCCCTTGTCCTCATCATAGTCGAGGCTTGCCCAGGGAATGGCGTGATATTTCTCGCCGATGCCAAGGAAGCCGCCAAAACCGATGACCGCGAACATGATCCCGTTCGTCATCTTGTCGAGCATCACATCCTCTATGCTGCCGATGCTTGTGCCTTCGGTGTTGTAGACCGATGTGCCGATGACCCGCGAAGCGGCAATGGCTTGGGTGTGGCCAGTCTGGGTTGCCATGATTGTGCTCCTCATTGTGGTTTCGAACCATAATTGGACAATGAGGGGCGCGGGCGAAGGTTCCCGACTTTTTCGGCGTCGACCGATCACTCCGCGAGGATGAAGGTAACCTTCATGTTGACGCGATAAGCAACGATCTTGCCGTCCTGGACGACGATCTTCTGGTCCTGGATCCAGGCGCCCTCGACGTTCTTCAGCGTTTTGGATGCGCGCGCAATTCCCTGTTCGATGGCGTCCTGAAAGCTCTTCTTCGACGACGATGTGATTTCGGTGACGCGGGCGACAGACATGGCTTCCTCCTGCCAAAACGCTCATTTGCCGGTAGAGCGTACAGGCGGCTTGCGCCGTCCACAAGCATCGGCGGTCGACAGAGGATATTGTCCGGCCTAGAGACCCTTGGCGATGCGGTCGAATGCCATCAGCCGCTCGAGTAGAGCGGGCATGTCCTTCAACGGCAGCATGTTGGGGCCGTCGGAAGAGGTCGAGTTGCCAGGATCCTGATGGGTCTCGATGAAGACGCCGGCAACGCCGACAGCGACGGCCGCGCGCGCCAGCGTCTCGACAAAACGACGTTCACCGCCCGAGGAACCGCCCTGCCCGCCCGGCTGCTGCACCGAATGGGTCGCATCGAAGATCACCGGCGCGCCGATCTCTGCCATGACAGGCAAAGCGCGCATGTCGGAGACCAGCGTGTTGTAGCCGAAAGAAGCACCGCGCTCGGTGGTCAGCACATTGGCATTGCCGGATCCGGTGATCTTGGCGACGACGTTCTTCATGTCCCAGGGGGCAAGGAACTGTCCCTTCTTCACGTTGATGACCTTGCCGGTTTTCGCCGCGGCGACCAGCATGTCGGTCTGGCGCGACAGGAAAGCCGGAATCTGCAGGACATCGACATGCGGCGCCACGATGGCGCACTGCTCCTCGGTGTGGACATCGGTCAGCACCGGGAGCGAAAATTCCTTGCGCAGTTCGTCGAAGACGGGAAGTGCCGCGTCCATGCCGGCGCCGCGCGTCGCCGACAGCGAGGTGCGGTTGGCCTTGTCGTAGCTGGTCTTGTAGACGAGGCCTATTCCGAGCCTGCCGGTCAGTTCCTTCAGCGCGCCGGCCATGTCGAAAGCGTGCTGACGCGACTCGAACTGGCACGGGCCGGCGATCAGCGACAGAGCCGCCTTGTTGTCGAAGACGACATTGCCGACAATTACCGCTGAATTGGGCGCGACGGGCTTGTTCATTTGGTCTCCCGGAAGATGAAAGCCGCGCCCTGTCCGGGTGCAGGCTGCACGACAATATCATTGCCCGCTATATCGTGTTGGATGGAATTGGCCGCAAGCAGCCTCGATGTCACATTGGCGTTCCGAACCGAAAAGACCACCGCTGCGAAGCGTAGATCTGTCGGCGCGCCCAAT
>NZ_RZRR01000454.1:0-4438 GCF_003998555.1 Mesorhizobium sp. M7A.F.Ca.CA.002.09.1.1
CGCCACGCCCTGGCGTTCGCCGCCCGAAAGCTGGCCGACGATCGACTGCGGCGTGAACACTTTCGAGGTGAAGCCGATCTCGCGCATCAGCCGGCTTGCCTCCTCGATCTCCTTGTTGACCCTGAGAAAGCCCATGAAGCCGGTCAGCTCGCGGCCCATGAAGATGTTGCGAACGATGGTCTGCTGCACGGCCAGCGCCCGGTCCTGGAACACCGTCTCGATGCCGGCCTCGCGCGAACGCGCCGCGCTCCACCCGGTCACCGGCTTGCCACGCACGAGGATTTCGCCGCTGGTCGGCTTGACCACGCCCGAGAGGATCTTGATCAGCGTCGACTTGCCGGCGCCATTGTCGCCGAGCAGGCCGACCACCTCGCCGCGGTCGACGCTGAGATTGACCCCGCCCAGTGCATAGACCTGGCCATAGGACTTGCTGATGTCGCGCAGTTCGATGAGGCGTTCGGCCATCGGATGCTCGCTTTCATTGTCTCGTGCCGGCGTCGTCGCCAGCGGTCCCGCCGGCCGGGGCCTGAGATCCCGGCCGGCGGCTTGGGAGGTCAGCGCAGCGCCTGCTTGGCGAGCTCGGCGACGATCTCGTAATTTTCGGGCGTGACGAAGCCGGCGCCGGTGTCGACATTCATCGGCGCCAGCCCCAGCACAACCTGCTGGCAGAGGCTGAGGATCGGCAGATAGCCCTGCAGGAACGGCTGCTGGTCGGCGGTCAATTGCACCCAGCCACCCTTGAAACCCTCGACGATCTGCGGGCTGGTGTCGAAGCCGAAATTGAAGATCTCGCCCGCCTTGCGTCCGGCCGCCTGCATATAGGTCGAGACATTGCCGAGCATCTGCCCGCCGGGATAGCCGACCGCCTTGACGTCGGGATTGTTGAGCAGCGCCGCGGTGATCACCGGAATGGCCAGGTTGGGATCGGACGCCCATTCGCCGCTCGGCGGTGAGGACAACTGGATGACCTCGACGCCGGCTTCCTTGAGCGCCGCCACCGTGCCGCGTTCGCGCGCGCCGCGACTTTCGTTTTCGAACGGACCGATCATGATCGCCTTGTCGCCGGCCTTCAGCTTGCCCAGTTTGAACGCCTCGGCGCCGAGCGCGCGGCCCTGCTGTTCCTGCTGGGCGCCGACATAGCCGCCGCCGAACGCTTCCACCACCTTCGGCACAGGCACGTTCTGGTACATCATCTTGATGCCGTCCTTGTGCGCCTGTTCGGCGAGCGGCATGATTGATGCGTCGCCCGGATGGCCCATCATGGCGATGCCGTTGGGCTTGACCGCGACGGCCTCGCGCAGTTGCTGCACCATCTTTTCGATGTCCCACTGGGAGAAGATGTAGTCGACCTTCGGCCCCAGATCGGCCTCTGCCTGCTTGGCGCCATTGTAGACGATGGTGCCGAAAGCGTCGCCCTCGGCGCCGCCGACGAAGAAGCGGATGTGGACGTCCTTGCACCATTTGGCGTCGAGCGCCTGCGCGGGCAAGGTGGAGATCGCAGCGGCAAGCACCGTGGCGGCGGCCACGACGGTCGAGCGCAGAACTGTCCTTCTCATCGTCATGCTCATGCACTTATCCTCCCTTTTTGTCCTCGCAAGCGAGGGGTTTCGACATTCGCTTCGGCAATGTGCGTTGCAGACATCCCGGCCGGCTCCTCCCGCCGGCCGATCCTCACATCGGGTTCGGCAGGTAGCTGGCCCCTCCCCGGCATTGCTTGAGATATTCCAGCGCGCGCACCTGCCCGGTGATTTCGAGATCGCCTCGATAGACAGGGTCGTGCCAGCCTTCGATGTCGATGGCGCCCTTGTATCCGGCCAGCCGCAATTCGCTGATCACCCGCGTCCAGTCGCTGTCGCCGAAGCCCGGCGTTCGCATCTGCACGAAGGGCAGCCGGCCGAACACGCCATGCTCGCGGATGACATCCCAGCGCACCGTCGCGTCCTTGCCGTGGACGTGGAAGATGCGCGGCGCCCATTTGCGGATCTGCGGCATCGGATCGATCAGATAGACGAGCTGGTGGCAGGGCTCCCATTCCAGTCCGAGATTGTCGTCCGGCACTTCGTTGAACATCAGCTCCCAGGCGTCCGGATTGTGGGCGATGTTCCAGTCGCCGGCGGCCCAGTTGCCGTCCATCGCGCAGTTCTCGAAGGCGATGCGCACGCCCTTGTCGGCGGCGCGCCTGGCCAGCGGTCCCCAGACCTCCTTGAAGCGCGGCAGGCTGTCGGTCAGCTTCTTGCCGCGCAGGCGGCCGGTGAAGCCGCTGACCATCGAGGTGCCGAACAGATGCGCATTGTCGATGACCGTCTCCCAGGCCTTGAGCACGCCGCGATCGACCTCGCCGTCTTCCAGCGGATTGCCGAACACGCCGAGCGAGGACACGGTGACGTCGGCATCGCCGATCGCCTCGCGGATCTGGCCGGCCAGCCGCGGCAAATCCTTGCCGCCCAGCGTCTGCCAGAAGAAGGGCTGGATGCTCTCGAAGCCGAGCGGCAGGATCTGCTTGATGTAAGCCGCCGGGTCGTCGAGATTGGCCCGCACCATGGTGCCGATCCGGATGTCGAGAAGCGGGTTCGGCGTCATTGTGCTTCCTCTGCGATTGTCACGCGGCGGCCGGTCTCGGCGCTTTCGATGGCGCCAAAAACCATGGCCAGGCTCTTGATGTTGTCGCCGCCGCGCGTTTCCGGCTCGGTGCCGGTCTCGATGGCGTGCATGAAATCCTGGAGAATGCCGAGATGGCCGCCGACGCGATCGGACGCATCGAGCGGCGGCACCTCGATCGGCTGGGTTTTGTCGAACATTCCCTCGCGGCCCGGCATCACTGCTTCTGCCCTCAAATCGTCATGACCGTCCCAGATGAGGCTGCCGCGCTCGGCAACGATGCGCCATGCACTTTCCCAACTGGTGCGGAAGCCGGCCGCGCACCAGCTGCCGGCGTAGGTGAAGACCTTGCCGTCGCCGAGATCGAAGACGGCGCTGGCCGAAGATCCCTGCCTGTACCAGGAACTGGCCGGCTCCCATTCCTGGCAATAGACGCCGGCCGGCTCGCCATTCACCATATAGCGAGCGGCGTCGAAGGTGTGGATCGCCATGTCGAGCAGCAGCACATGGGCCATCTCCTCGCGAAAACCGCCGAAATGCGGCGCGACGAAGAAGTCGGCGTGGATGCTGGTCGGCGCACCGATGGCGCCGGAGTCCAGGAACCTCCGGATGCGCCTGACATTGGCGACATAGCGGCGGTTCTGCACGACCGCATGGATGCGCCCGGCGCGGCGCGCGGCCTCGACGATGGCGCGCGCATTTTCCGGACTGTCGGCGAGCGGCTTTTCCGTCAGCAGATGGCAATTGTGCGCAAAGGCGGACAGCGCGACCGCGCGCCGGGCGGCGGGAACCACGACATCGAACACCGCTTGCGGTTTGATCTGATCGAGGACGGCATCGAGGCTGCTGCCGATGACGGCATTGGTGAGGCCGTATTCGTGCGCCCGCGCCCGTGCCCTGTCGGCATCGAGATCCACAAGGCCGACAATGGCGAGCCCGTTGACTTGCTGCGCGGCATCGAGCCAGGCCTTGCTCATCGCTCCGCAGCCGACCAGGACGGCATTGATCATCCGGCGCTCCTCCTCCGCTCGGTCCCTCCAGACCGATCGTCACGGCATCCACGGCATGACCGTAAACGTTTTTCCGTAAACGTTTACGAGAACACACCCGAAGGCGTAGAATGTCAATTGGCCGCTCGTGAAAATCGTCCTGTCGCCTTGGCCTGAGCGGCTACCGGTGCTAGCCAAGCAAGGGGAGTACAGTCACTTGGCATCCAGCATTCATGACCTTGCCCGTCACCTGAACATTTCGATCGGCACGGTGTCGCGGGCGCTGAACGGCCGCGCCGACGTCAATGCCGACACGCGCCAGCGCGTGCTCGAGGCGGCCAGGACGCTCAACTATTCGCCGAACCAGTCCGGCCGCAGTCTGCGGCAAGGCGCCACCCATTCGATCGCCTTCATGCTGCAGCCGCATCCGGGCGACCAGCAATATGGCGAGCCGTTCTTCATTCCGTTCCTGATCGGGCTGCAGGCCAGGCTTGCGGAAAGCGGGCTCGACCTGACCGTGGTCATGGGCGCGCCGGGCGACTACCAGCAGGAGCGCCTGCGCCGCGTCGTCGAGACGCGCCGCGCCGATGCGGTGCTGCTGGCCTGGACGCGGCGCGAGGATGAACGCATCGACTATCTCACCCAGGCCGGCTTTCCCTTCGCCACGCTCGGCCGCAGCCGCTCCGGAACCAAGTCCTACCCTTCCCTCGACCTCGATTTCGAGAAGGCCGGCGACGACGCGGTCGACCGCCTCGTGGCGCGCGGCCACCGCCGCATCGCCGCCGTCCGCCCGTCGCTCGACCTTAATTTCGGCTATCTGTTTTTGGTCGGCTATCGCAAGGCCTTGCGGC
>NZ_RZRR01000455.1:0-4438 GCF_003998555.1 Mesorhizobium sp. M7A.F.Ca.CA.002.09.1.1
CCTCGGCAAATTCCAGGGCGAGATCGCCGACATGGAGCTGGCCGACTTCAAGGTGCGTATCCTCAATGGCGGTACCGAGGCGATCACCCGCGTTCTGATCGAATCGCATGACGGCACCGGCGCGCGCTGGTGGACGGTCGGCGTTTCCGAGAACATCATCGACGCCTCGTTCCAGGCGCTGATGGATTCCATCGTCTACAAGCTGATGAAGAACCGCGAGATGGCCGGACTGGTGGCCGCCGAATAGGGTTGAACCATCAGCGAAAGTCCATTGATCCATCAGAACTTTGCGATGGTCTTGCCAAGGTGACTGGGCCATAGCGTTGGCCCATGGCCACTGAAGCAATTACCCTGGATGCAGAGTCCAAGGCCCGGCGCGGCTTTCTGCTGGCGCTCGGCGCCTATCTGCTATGGGGATTGCTGCCCTTCTACATGAAGGCGGTCGCTCATCTGCCGCTCGCGGAAGTCATTGCCCATCGCATCGTCTGGTCGGTGCCGATCGCCGCCGCCGTTCTGATCTGGGCCGGCCGCACGGCGGATTTCAAGGCGGCGCTTCGTTCGCCGCGCACCATCGCCATGGCCGCGCTGACGGCGGCGCTGATCTCGGTCAACTGGGGCATCTATGTCTGGGCGATCGCGGTCGACCGCACCGTCGAAACCGCGCTCGGCTACTACATCAATCCCCTGGTCAGCGTCGTTGTCGGCGCGCTGCTGCTCGGCGAGCGGCTCGACCGGCTGCAGATCGCGGCGGTGGTGCTGGCGGCCGTCGCCGTCGCCGTGCTGACCATCGAAGGCGGCAAGCTGCCCTGGGTGTCGTTGGCACTGGCGTTTTCCTTCGCCGCCTACGGCTTCTTCCGCAAGACGCTGCCGATCGGCCCGAGCCAGGGATTTTTGCTCGAAGTCCTTCTGCTGTCGGTGCCGGCACTTGGCTACATAGTCTATCTCATCGCGACCGGACAGGACCACATCGTATCCAGCAGTGGCACGGATACGGCGTTGCTGATCGGCTGCGGTCCAGTCACATCGGTGCCGTTGTTGCTGTTCGCCTTCGGCGCCAAGCTGCTGCGGCTGTCAACCATCGGCATCATGCAATATATCGCGCCGACCATGGTGTTCCTGATCGCCGTTCTGATCTTCGACGAGCCTTTCGGCACCATCCAGGCCATCGCCTTTGCGCTGATCTGGGCGGCTTTGGCAGTCTATTCCTGGTCGATGTTGACGACAGCGCGACGCGCCGCGCCGCAGCCCGCACGGTAAGGGGGTTCGATGTACCTGCTGCATATCGCCAACAAAAATTATTCCTCATGGTCGCTGCGGCCCTGGGTGCTGATGCGCGCGCTGGATATCCCATTCGAGGAACGGCTGACGCCATTCCCGACCGGATCGAGCTGGGATCTGTACCGTTCCTTCTCACCGAGCGGCCGCGTGCCGTGCCTGGTCGACGACGGCTGGGCGGTCTGGGATTCGCTGGCCATCGTCGAATATCTGGCCGAACGCCACCATGGCGTGTGGCCCGTCGAAGCCAAGGCGCGCGCCTGGGCGCGCTCGGCCGCCGCCGAGATGCATTCGAGCTTCACCGCATTGCGCAGCGCCTGTCCGATGAGTTGCGGCGTGCGGGTAGAGCCGTTTCCGATGTCCGATGCGCTGAAGCAGGACCTCTTTCGCCTCGGCGACCTCTGGAATGATGGTCTTGCTCGTTTCGGCGGGCCATTTCTGGCGGGCGCTCATTTCACCGCAGTAGATGCTTTCTTTGCCCCGGTGGCGTTCCGCGCACAGTCTTATGGGCTCTCCTTCGAGGGTGCGGCTGCAGCGTATCCGGCGCAGTTGCTTGCTCTGCCGGCGATGCGCGAATGGCATGCGGCTGGGCTTGCCGAGACCTGGCGCGAGCCCGATCACGAAGCGGAAGTGGCCGCCGCCGGCACCATCATCGAGGATCTTCGCGCCACTGCGTGAAAGCTGCCGGCGGGTGCTACATCTGTCCGAGCCGCCTGACAAAGAGATAGGTCGCGCCCGCGATCACCATCGACACAGCCGTCACCACCCAAAAGCCCATTGGCGTGTCGACCAGCGGCAGGCCCCCAACGTTCATGCCGAACAGGCCTGAGATGATGGTCATCGGCAACAGCACCGCCGTCATCACCGACAGGACGTACAGCAGCCGGTTCGACTGCGTCGTCAGCTTTGCCATAAGCTCGTCCTGCAATAGCCGGGCGCGCGCCTGCAATTGCTCGCCGTCATAGTGCAGCGTCTGCGCCCGGTGTGAAAGGCGCGCGGCCATGTCGTTGATGCTGTCTGGCAGGTCGTTGCGGTGCGAATGATCAAGGTGACGGAACAGATTGGTCAGCGTCGCCATCTGCCTGTGGATCACCACCAGATGCCGGCGCGCGTCGACCAGGGATTGCCGTTCATTGTGCCATGCGTCGCAGACGATACGGTCTTCGATGCCGTCGAGACTGTCGCCGAGTGCCGCAAGTTCCGCCACCATGCCATCGAACGACTGGCCGACGACAGCCTCGATCAACTCGGCTGGCGAGCGGAACTTGCGCGATCCATTCTCGATCGCCTTGCGGATGTTGTCGACCGACTGCAGCGGTTGCTTGCGGGCGCCGACCAGCATCGTGTCATTGAGCGCGAAGCGGAAATGGCCAAGCCCGCCCGCTTCCGCCGAATAGTCATGGCGCAGGTCCGGCAGATCGCCATAGAGCCAGTCGTCCTCGAGGTCGATGTGGCAGCCATGGCTGGCGGACAGGAAAGCTTCACGCGCCGGTGCCGGCAAAACCCGATCGGCGCCGATTTCGTGACGGGCCCGCATGTCGGAAAGCTGGTAGCTGCGCCATGTCCAGTGCGCGGCGGCGGCGTCCCTGGTTCGCACGCCCTCAGCGGTGAAGTGATAGATGAAGAACAGTCCGTGCTCGTCGGGCAGGTAGGGCGAGAGATCGGTGCCTTCCGGGGCGAGAGTGATGTCCATGGGCGGTGCCAGATGCATGTTCCGAAGATGGCGCCGCACGGCGGCTGCCTGATACTGATTCCTAGCACGCGCGAAGCCGGTTTCGTGTGACGGTTTCTTGACAGCCGATCACAGTCTGTCGATCCCCGTGTCAATCCGGGGGTGACGCCTTCGTCACCCCCGGATGTGCCCTGTCAGTGCTTCGGGCCGAAGCCGGGGTAGGGCTTGAGGGGCACGATTGCGGCAATGTCCATCATGCCGGCCTTGACCAACGGCAAGGTGGCGAGGTGGCCGCGAACCTCAGCATCATCAGCAGCCTCGAGCATCATGCCGCTGCCCGGGATGTCGCCTCGGTTCCACACCTGACGTACCGCCCCTTCGGCGTAGAGCGTGCGCCGCTGTTCGGCTTCGCCGGGCAGAAGTGGAGCGAAATCGGCATCGGTAAATTTTTCGGTGTTGCGAGCGAGAAGGGCAAAGAACTGCATGGCGGTCTCCTTTGGTTGGGATGGCCGATTATCGCTTTTGGCTGGTCAGACAGTCCAAGACTGATTAGGATAAAGTTGAGACCCAAAGGGACTTGAGCCTTGGAGGAGAAATGTTCGACCTGCGCCAGCTCCGCTATTTCGTCACGGTCGCCGAAACCGGAAATGTCGGGCGCGCAGCCGAAATGCTGCATATTTCCCAATCGCCACTCAGCCGGCAGATCATCCAGCTCGAGGAGCAGTTGGGTGTTTCCCTCTTTGAGAGGTCGAAGCAGCGGGTCCATCTCAACGCCGAGGGCCGCGCCTTCCTCACCGAGGCCCGCGCGCTGCTGTCCAATGCGCGACGTGTGGAGGAGTTCGGCCGCAACCTGGCCAGCGGCGCCGTCGGCCGGCTCGCCATCGGCTATGTCGAAGGGGCCGTTCATGCCGGGCTTGTCGCCGGGATGCTGCGCCAGTTCCGTCGCGACCGGCCGGATTTCCACCTGCAGCTGAGAAGCCTGCGCTCGGCGGCGCAGTTGGAAGGGCTACGGCAGCGGTCGCTGGATCTGGGCTTTGTCTACTCGCCGCCACCCGATGATGATCCGGATGTCGCCGCCATGGCGCTGCGGCATGAGCCGCTGGTGCTGGCGATCCCCGAAGATGACCCACTCGTTGAAGTGCCAGAGATCGGGCCTCACCATCTTGACGGTCGCACCTGGATCACCGTCGTGCGCCAGCCGGACGACACCAATCGCGGCCAGTTCCTTGCCGCCTGCGCCAAAGCCGGCTTTTTGCCCGACATCGCCTATGAGACGGCGGACCCGCTGACCTCGCTCGGCCTTGTCAGCGCGGGTCTCGGCTTGGCGACGGTGCAAGCCAGCCTGCGTGCCGCTGCGCCGCCGCGGATCGTGTTTCGCGACCTGCCGTGGCTCGAGCGCACGGTTTCACTCCATCTCGCCTGGCGGCGTCATGACCGGCGCGCGGTGATTGCCGATTTGCGGCAGGCTGCGGCGGAGTAGGGGAATAGGGG
>NZ_RZRR01000456.1:0-4432 GCF_003998555.1 Mesorhizobium sp. M7A.F.Ca.CA.002.09.1.1
GTAATGCACCTTGCCCTTCTTCGAACGCACGGTGAAGAAATCGGCGATAGAGATCGCCTCGTTATGCGTCACCAGCAGGCCGTATTGCGCGCCGGGCGTCGGGCACCACGAGCGCACGCGCGTGTTGGCGCCCGGCTGCTCCAGGTAGATGGCTGCCTTCGAGCCGTGCTTGTGCTTCTTGGCGTTCTTCGGCATCCATGTCTCGTGTGTGCCCCAGCCAAGTTCCGCGGGCTGCAGGCCCTCGGAGATGAAGCCTTCGACCGACCATGTGTTCCAGAACACATCCATCGGTTTCGGCTTCTTGGTGCGCTGGGTGTCGCGTTCGGCGATGTGGATGCCCTTGACGCCGGCCTTCTTCATCAGCTTGGCCCAGCCCTCGCGATCGTCCTGCGCGGGCTCCGAGAACTCCAGGCCAAGATCGGTGGCGAGATTGACCAACGCCTGCTTGACGAACCACGAGACCATGCCTGGATTGGCGCCGCAGGTGGAGACCGCCGTGGCGCCGCCGGGCTTGTCGTGCTTTTCCTTGAGCAGCGACTCGCGCAGCGCGTAATTGGTGCGGCTGGCGTTATCGGCCTTGGCGTCGAAATAGAAGCCGAGCCACGGCTCGACGACGGTGTCGATGTAGAGCACGCCGAGCTTGCGGCAGAGCCGCATCAGGTCCACCGAGCCGGTATCAACCGACAGGTTGATGCAAAAGCCCTCTCCGCCGCCATTGGTCAGAAGCGGGGTCAGGAGCTTCTTGTAGTTCTTCTCCTTCACCGCTTCCTGGACGAAGGTGATGCCGCGCTCGTCGAGCAGCTTGCGGTCGGTGTCGCGCGGATCGATAACCGTCATGCGCGACTTGTCGAACTTGAAATGGCGTTCGATCAGCGGCAGCGTTCCCCGGCCGATCGAGCCGAAGCCGATCATCACGACAGGGCCGCTGATCTCACCGTAAACGGGCCAGTTTTCATTCGCCATTTTATCGAGCACTCCTTCAAAGCCCAGGAAACTGGGAAAACGCACACACAAAACCGGGCATCTTTGCCCGGCGGCCATGCGCTACATCACAGATCATTGTCACAAACCAGCGAAAAGCGCCAACCAGCGATCAGTCGTCATTGGCCATGTGGTTAAGGACCGTCATCAGCCGATCACGGTCCGATGTCAGGCCCTTGTAGTCGAGCTGGGCGAGATCGAGTGCTTCGAGCTGGGCGGCGAAAGACACCGCGAGCTTCGCCCGATCAGGGTGCCTGGCCAGCACGGCGAGCGGATCGAGATGGATGCGGATGGTGAACAGGATATCGCGTGAAACAGGCAGTTTGCGTAGGGTTTGCCGCTCGACGCGAATGAAGGCATGGGCGTCGATGTCGCCATCGGGAAAGCGCGACGGCCGGTTGGTGGCGCGGTCGATGCGCTGCAGGTCGGAGAGCGGATGGTAGAGCGCGTTGTCGGCCTGGATCGACCAGTTGTAGCGCTCGACGGCCTGCCCCTGGAGGCCATCGAACATCCGGTTGATGAGTTCCGCCGGACGCGTGCCCGGGCCGAAACCCGGCACCGGCGCGTGGATGTCCTGCAGCGGCTTGCCGAACTTTTCCAGGAGCGACCAGGAGGAGGGAAAGCAGAGCGAGCCGGCGACCAGCCGCCAGCCGCTCTCACTGCTGCGCATCAGGATCAGGTCTTCCTGGACGAGCAGTGAGGCTTTGGCCAGCGGCGCATCGGCGAGGGAAGCAGGCAGACGGCTCGCCGCGCCCGCCACCTCGACGCCTGATCCGCCGAGCCGATGGGTTTCGGGGAACCTCTCCGGGAGATGCGCGGCGAGCAAGTCGAGCACTTCCTGCTGGGCGTCGCGCGTGCCGTCCTCCTCGACGAAAACGCGCTCTGGGATTTCGGCATAGAGCCGGTGCTTTTCGGCGAGATACGGCAGCAGATGGCCGTCGACCTCGATCCAGGCCGCCGGGTCGAGCGGCTTCAGCCCGATGCTGAACAGTTTCGACGAGCCGTCATAGGGCGTGTGGGTGGGCAGCGTATGTTTTGGGGACGTCATGTCTCAGGTCAGTCTTGCCGGGATCAGTCCGCGCAGCGAATTGCCGACGAACAGGGACTTGGCGGATTTCAGATCGTCCAAGCTGTAGATCGCTTCGCGGGCGCGGCCTTCATCCAGAAGCTGCGCGCGCAATACGCCAGGCAGCAGGCCGCAATCGAGCCGGGGCGTCGCCAGCACGCCGTCGCCGACATCGGCAAAGACATTGGTGATCGTGCCTTCACAGATCTCGCCACGCTCGTTGGCCATAAGCACCTCGTCGGCCTGCGTGATGAGGTGTTCGGCACGGGCACGCGTGTAAAGCTGTCGCCGGCTGGTCTTGTGGCGCAGCAGCGTGTCGTTCGAATCGAGCCTCGTCCGCGCCAGCCGCAGCATCCAGACTTTGTCGGCGGCGAGCGGTTCATAAGGCTGCGCAGAGGCCGTCACCTCGCCATCGTGCGACAGGACGAGACGCGTGCGCGTGGCAACGCCGGAACCGCCGACCGCGCTGCTCAGCGCCTCGCCGACCGTGCCTGGATCACAGCGGAAGCCGAGTTCCGCCGCCGAGCCATAGAGGCGCGCAAGATGACGATCGAAGCGCAGGAAGCCCGAGCCGGGTTCCCAGCGCATGGTCTCGATCAACTGAAAGTCGGCGGTGTTCCCGTCGCGAAGCGCGCTTTCAGCAGACACTCCTGATACTCCTCCTGCGCCGTCGAATCGAAGACGACGCCGCCTCCGACATTGTAGACGGCCTCGCCGCCCGAAAAGAGCGAGATGGTGCGGATCGCCACGGAAAAGCGCATCGGGCCGCCGGGTGCGATCCAGCCTATGGCGCCGCAATAGGCATCGCGGGGCGTGCCTTCCAGGTCGCGCAGGATCTCCATGGCACGGATCTTAGGCGCGCCGGTGATCGAACCGCAAGGAAACAGCGCCGCAAAGATCTGGCGGATAGAGAGACCCGGCAGCAGTTTGGCCCTGACGTCGCTCACCATCTGATGCACGGTCGGGTAAGTCTCGATGCGGAACAGCGCCGGCACGTCCAGCGTGCCCACCTCGCTGATCAGCGAGATATCGTTGCGCAGGAGATCGACGATCATCCGGTTTTCGGCCTGGTTTTTCTCGTCATTGCGCAGGAAGATCTTCTGCCGTTCGTCCTCGGCTTTGGTGGCGCCGCGCGGCGCCGTTCCCTTCATCGGATGCGTCTCGATCATGCCCTCGGCGTCGATCTCGAAGAACAGTTCAGGCGAGCGCGACAGCACGATGGGTTCACCGAGCGCGATCAGCGCGCCATATTTCACCGGCTGACGTTCAGTCAACGCATCGAACGCGGCCAGAGGCTCGCCTGACCATTGCGCATGCACGGGAAAGGTCAGATTGCCCTGGTAGCAATCACCTTGCCGGATGTGCTGGTGCAGCCGCGAGAAGCGTTTTTCATAATCCTCGGGCGACCACGTCGCACGGGCGTCGAAGATCGGGCCATTGGTCGCCGCCATATTGCGCGGCGGCACCGCCTGTTCGACCGGGGCATCGAAAACCCCAAGGCACACGAGTGGGGCGCGGCGTCCATTCGGCAGCAGGGGAACGAGCTTGGGTTCGAGCAGGTAGCCCGCCTCATACGAGAAATAGCCGGCAAGCCATTTGCCTGCATCATGCGCGGCTTGTGCTGCTTCCAGAGCCGGCCCGAAATCGCCTGCATCGTGCGCCACGATGATATCGGCCGGCCGGTCGAAAACGAGCTGGCGCGCGCTTTTGTCATTGCGAAAAATTGCGGCGGGCAGGGACATGGGCACCGAATGCTGCGGTCAATGAAGCCATCAACCGCTCTATATGGGGTGCCGCCCGCGCGCAATCGAGGGAACGGCACGCTGCCTCTTAAAGCCGACCTTTGGGCCAACTCAGGAACCAAGAGCAAACGGCGACGCCGATATGGCGCCGCCGCTTGCAATCTTCAGGTCGTGCCTGGCGATCAGCTGTTGCTGGAGGTTCCGGCTGTTGGAAACTGCTTGGCGAATTCCTTCTCGTTGCCGGCGGCGAGCAGCTTGGCCTGCTCGATCCAGCGTTCGCGCGCGATGCGGCCATCGAAATTCATGACGTCCTCGATCCGTTTGATATCGGCCGCTGTCCAGGACGCGATCTGGGCGAAGCTGGTGACGCCTTGTGCCTTGAGCAGTTTCTCATTGACCGGACCGATACCGATCAGCCGACGCAGATTGTCGGGCTTTCCGGATGCTGGCTTGGCTGTTGCAGGCTTGGCTGTTGCAGGCTTGACTGTTGCAGGCTTGCTCATTGCGGATTTGGCTGGAGCCGAGGTTTTGGTGGCGACGGGTTTCGCCGCCGGCTTGGCAGAGACCGCTTTCGCAGCGGCCGGTTTGGCCGTCGCGGGCTTTGTGGTGGCGGATTTGGCCGTCGCGGGGGTCGACATCAGGG
>NZ_RZRR01000457.1:0-4402 GCF_003998555.1 Mesorhizobium sp. M7A.F.Ca.CA.002.09.1.1
GCTACATCCAGCTCGTCTTCCAGGATCCCTACGGGTCGCTGCATCCGCGCATGCGCATTGCCGACAACATCGCCGACATGTCGCTCATGCGCAGCGGCTCGGCGATGTTGTCGGCAATGCGCATGCGCGGATGCAGCGACCCGTAGGGATCCTGGAAGACGAGCTGGATGTAGCGCCGCATCAGGCGCATGTCTTCGTGATTGAGCGCGAGCAGGTTCTGGCCACGGAACCAGCTTTCGCCGCTGGTCGGCTCGATCAGCCGCATCAGGCAGCGCCCGAGGGTCGACTTGCCGCAACCGGATTCACCGACCAGACCCAGCGTTTCGCCCGGTGCTACGTCGAACGAGACATCGGCGACCGCACGGACATGGGCAACGGCACGGTCGAAGACGAGGCCGCCGCGAACCGGAAAGTCCTTGACGAGATGGCGAACAGAAAGCGCAGCCGCCGGTTTGGTTTCCGCCTGGAGTTGCTCCGCTGCGCTCATGAGGCCACGTCTCCACTGTCCAGGCTCGCCGCCGCCAGCACAGCACTGTGGAAGGGCGGCAAGGTCGTCGCGAAATGACAGGCCGAGAACCGGCCGCCGACATCGTGCAAAGGCGGGTCCTCGGTCCGGCAGCGTGCCGCGGCATAAATGCAGCGCGGATGGAAGGCGCAGCCGCCCGGCAAGCGCCCAAGTGCGGGCGGCGAACCGTCGATCGAGAACAGCCGCTCGCGGCTTTCCTCGAGGTTGGGGATCGAGGCGATCAGGCCACGCGTGTAAGGATGGCGCGGATCGGCGAACAGCTCGGATACGCCTGCCTGTTCGACGACACGGCCGGAATAGACGACCGCGACGCGGTCGGCATGGCCGGCGACGACGCCGAGATCATGGGTGATCAGCACCAGGCCGAGGCCGAGCCGTTCCTGCAGCGAGCGCAGCACGGCCAGGATCTGTGCCTGCACCGTGACATCGAGCGCCGTGGTCGGTTCGTCGGCAATCAACAGGTCAGGATCGTTGGCGACGGCCATGGCGATCACCGCGCGTTGGCGCATGCCGCCGGAGAATTCATGCGGATACTGGTTGACCCGGCGCTCCGGCTGCGGGATCGCCACCAGATGGAGCAATTCGACCGCGCGCGTCATCGCCTGTTTGCGTGTCACGCGCTGATGCAGCCTGACCGCCTCGGCAATCTGGGCGCCGACGGTCATCACCGGATTGAGCGAGGACAGCGGGTCCTGAAAAATCATGGCGATGCGCGCGCCCCTGATCTTGCGCATCTCGCGCGCCGGTTTGCCGACCAGTTCGTCGCCGTTGAAGCGGACCGAGCCGGTGACCACCGCGTTCTTTGACGTGAGGCCGAGCGCGGCGAGCATGCCGACGGACTTGCCCGAGCCGGACTCACCGACAATGCCGACCACTTCGCCCTTGGCGACGTCGAGGTCGATCCCGCGAACCGCTTCGAACTGACTGCCGGCCTTGCGGAATCCGACCCGCAGACCGCGTATGGACAGCAGCGGCTCGCGCTCGCCCACCTTGTCGACTGCGCCCGGTGGCGCTGAGGAAATCTGTGCGCTCATCGCCTAGTCCGACCTTGGATCGAGAATGTCGCGCAAGCCGTCGCCTATGAAGTTAAAGCCGAGCACGATGGTGAGGATGGCGACGCCGGGACCGAAGGCGATCCACCATTGATAGAAATGAACGGCGCCATCGGAGATCATCGAGCCCCATTCGGGTGTCGGCGGCGTGGCGCCGAGGCCGATGAAGCTGAGCGACGCGGCAAGCAGCACGACCTGGCCGAGATCCATGGTTGCGCTGATCAGCACCGGGGTCCAGCAAAGCGGCAATATGTGCGTGAACAGCACGCGCCGCGGCCTGGCGCCGGCGGCGATTGCCGCCTCGACATGCTCGCGCTCCTTCACCTCCAATACCTGCGCCCGCATCAGCCGGGCGTAGACGGGCCACCAGACGAGCACCATGGCTATGGCGGCATTGCCGAGGCCTGGTCCGAGCGACGCCGCGACGGCCATGGCCAGCAGCATCGGCGGAAAGGACAGAGTGACGTCAACAAGCCGCATGATCGCCGCGCCGGTCAATCCGCCGACGAAGCCGGAAATGGCGCCGAGCAGCGAGCCTATGATCACTGCAGAGACGACGACCAGAACCGCGATCGGCAGCGAATGCGCGGCCCCGTGCAGAGTGCGGGCCAGCACATCGCGGCCGAGTGCGTCGGTACCCAGCCAATGCGCCCAGCTTGGCGCCTGAAGCCGGCGTGCGACCATTTCGAGCGGATCGAACTGCACGACCAGGTTGGCGAATACGGTCATGAACAGCCAGAACAGGATGACGACCGTGCCGATGACCAATGGCGCGGTCAGCCATTCGGGAACCGTCGAGGAGCGGGACTTGGTGACGACGACTGCCATCAGCTCAACCTCACGCGCGGATTGGCCACGACATAGAGTATGTCGGTGATAAGGTTGGTGACCAGGAAGGCGAGACCACCGACGATGGTGACGCCGATGATCGCCGGGAAGTCGAGCGCACGCGCTGCCTCCACGGCATAGGATCCCATGCCCGGCCAGGAGAAGATGGTTTCGGTCAGCACCGCGCCGGTGATCAGATAGGCGAAGGAATAGCCGATGACGGTCAGGGTCGGCACCATGGTGTTGCGCAGCGCATGGACGATGACGACGCGGAATTCGCTCGCCCCCTTGGCGCGCGCGGTGAGCACGAACTCGCGGCTCATCACATCAAGCATGTTGGCGCGCACCAGCCGCGATATGGTGCCCGAAACCGTCCAGCCGAGGACGAAGGCCGGCAGAAGCAGGTGCCAGAGCGCGTCCTTGAGGACGGTCCAGTCGCCAGCCAGAAGCGAATCGATGGTCAGGAAGCCGGTGATGCCGGGCGGCAATGCCAAGCGGGCATCGACCCTGCCCGGCCCCGGCAACCAGTTCAGCATGACGGAGAAGATGAACAACAGGCCGAGCCCCGACCAGAACACCGGCAGCGAAGAGCCGAACAAGGCGAACAGCCGCGCGCCATGGTCGATCAGGCTGTTGCGGAAATAGGCGGCCAGCACACCAAGCACGATGCCGAGCGTGGTGCCGAAGATCATCGCGGCGAAAACCAGTTCGAGCGTTGCCGGCAAGCGGTAGAGAATGTCGGTGCCGACATTGCGCTTGGTGATGAAAGAGGTGCCAAGATCGCCGCTCAGCAGATTACCAAGATATATCATATAGCGTTCCGGCAAAGGACGATCGAGACCCCAACGCGTCTTGGCGGCGGCCACCACTTCGGGGTTGCTCATCTGCTGTTCGGCGACAATCGCGGTCAGCGGATCCCCCTTGGTCACCGTGGTGATCAGGAAGGCGATGGTGACGATGCCGAGCACCAGAAACGGCATTGCGATAAGCCGGCGCAAAATATAGCGAGACACGTGGCTACCTTCACAAGGAGGGGCTTTGTAAGATGGCACAAGGCGCTGGGACATGCCATCGACGGAAACATATTGACAGCCCGCGAAAGCCGCTGTCAATATAAATGGAATTTAATTTCATTTTTGATCGACAGTGCCGACGTCACCGGCCCGACAGGCGGACGACGACGCCAGAAAGACCTCAGCGTGCGCAAGCGAGCCACCAGGGACGAGACGGAGCTTGAAGGCGAAGGCGCACAGCTTTCGTCGTCGCTGGTGCGCGGGCTCGGCATCCTGCGCGCCTTTCGGCCGGGCGACGCCTCGCTCGGCAACCAGGACATCATTGCCCGCACCGGCCTGCCCAAAGCCACGGTGTCGCGCATCACCTATACGCTGAGCGCGCTCGGCTACCTCCTGTACGACAAGGATCTCGGCCGCTACAGCCTGGGGTCGGCTACCGTGGCGCTCGGCTATTCGGCGCTCAGTTCAAGCGCCGTCGTGCACGTCGCCCGGCCGCTGATGCAGCCGCTGGCCGATTTGACGGGGGCGGCGGTGGCGCTCGGCACGCGCGACAGCCTCAACATGGTGTATCTCGCCAATTGCCGGTCGGAGAGCCTTGTCACGCTGCGGCTCAACCCGGGCTCCTATCTGCCGATCTGGAAGACATCGATGGGGCTGGCCTATGCGGCGGCCCTTTCACCCGAGGAGCGCGTCAGCCTTGTACGGGCTTTGCAGGAGGCGGAGCCGGACAAGGCAGCGATGATCGCGGCGGCGATCGACGATGCGATCGCCCAATATGCACGCCAGGGCTATGTGACGTCGTTCGGCGCCTGGCACAGCTACATCCATGCAGTCGGCGTGCCGTTCCGCCCGCGTGACGGCTCGCCGCTGGTTGCCATCACCTGCGGCGGCATCGGCGAGATCATCACCGAGGACCGCGCGCATGCCGAGATCGGACCGGCGCTGGTGGCGATGGTGAAAGCACTGGGCGACCAACTCGAGGG
>NZ_RZRR01000458.1:0-4400 GCF_003998555.1 Mesorhizobium sp. M7A.F.Ca.CA.002.09.1.1
GGGCATGGACGACTATCTGCCGAAGCCCGTTTCGCCCGACCGACTGGGCACCAAGATCGGCACCTGGCTCAGCGAGACCGTGGTGGCCAAGACGGCCTAGCCTGCCTCCATCGATGCATCAGGCGGCTGCGTCGAGGCGATAGCGGCGCATCCAGTCGAGGCTGGTGTCGTCGGAGAGCTTTGCGACGCCGGGCCTTACATCTTCGGCGTCTGGTGCTTGGACATCCAAGACTTCACAGATGCCTAGCAACGTCGCCGCCGGATTGCTCGAAAGGCGCTCGTAGCCAACCCGAAGCGGGGTTATGCCTTGCTCAGCGAACCAAATGTTCCATGCCGCATCATAGGTCTCGAGTACCTCGACCTCACGCCTGATCCGCTCGAAATCATATTGGGGCTCTTTCGGCGGTGCGACCCTTTCGATCTCGGTGCCGTCGGGAGCGATATGCCAAAGACCGGTCTGCTCTGCCTTGATCAGGGAGACAGCCTGCGCAAGCTTGTCCTCCCGCGAGAGGTGTATGTAGAGAACATTGCCGAATGCTCTTTCGAACCGTGCTCTGTCGGATGACAGTTTTGGGAAAATCCGGCCGAGGATCGCCGAAAGCTCATCCAGATTTTCGCGCATCAAGCGGAGACCGAAGAGGCCGGTCCCACCCTTGCCAGCGGCGATCGTAGCATTGAGGTAAGCGGCATCGAATTCGCGCTCGCTCATCGCGGCGCGATCGAGCAGCTTCCACTCTTCGGCCCACTCCACCACGTCCTGGCGCCGATAAAACGAATGTGGATCGCCGGCGGTCTTGGTGGACGCCAGGAGCTTGCACAGCAGCGTGCTTCCGGTCCTCGGTGTGCCGCAGATAATGTATCCATCGAACATGTTGTGCCCACGCGGCTTGTCAAAGGCAGGGGCTGTCGCTCCTGGTAAGATGACCGCCGCCATAGCTGAAATCCTTGGTGGATGCGACGTCACGGCTGTCGCTTTCTAAATGCCTCTCTCAGACAAAATACCCTGCCGGCAGGGGTCAAATCACCGGTTGCGCACCACCACGCATGCCCCACCGATGCTTTGCAATTTCTGGCAGATGACGTTTGCATCGGCGCGGTGGTCGACACCGATCCTGACCGCATAGATACCCCGCCGGCCGATCGGCGTGCGCACCCGGCTGACCACTGGATCGTGCCCGTTGAGCAGGGCCGGGAACCGGCTCCTTATCCTGAGCCACTGGTTGATCGCGGCACTGCGGCGGAAATTGCCGGCCACCTGGATGCCCCACGGCTTTACGTTGATCGAGGCCATCGCCACGGTCCGCGACATGATCACCGGCAGTTTTCGGCAAGCGACGGCAAAATCCGCCTTAGCGTCGAGCGGTTCGACCCTTCCGGCATAGGCTCGGTCGGTGAACTTGTCGGCTGGTTCGCCCATGATGTCGAAGACATAGCTTTCGGTTTCCATCGGCAGGAAACCGCCGGAACTGAGCCAGCGCGACACCCGGCTCTCGCCGGCATTGTAGGCGGCGGCCGCCAGGCCGAGATTGCCGTAGCCGGTTTTCATTTCGGCGAGATATTTCGCCGAAGCCGGGATCGCCTGATTGATGTCGAAGGAATTGGCAAGCCCGCGCATCTTGGCGGTTCCCGGCATGAACTGGGCAATGCCTTCGGCGCCGACGGGACTGACGGCGTTGGGATCGAAACGGCTCTCCTTCCAGATCAGCCGGGCGAAGAAATCCCTGGGCAAACCATTCTGGTCGGCATGCGCCTGGATCAGGTTGCAGACCTTGTCGATAAGCCGTTGCTTGGCGGATTGCGGCGGATCGGCCTGAGCCAGTGTCGACCAGACTAGCCCACACAGCAGGACCAGCGTCGCCCACAGGAAACGCTGCATTTGACCTACTCTGCCGCGGCCTTGCCGCCGCGACCGAACCGCTGTTCGATATAGTCGGCGACCATTTTCTCGAAATCCGCCGCGATCGACGGTCCGCGCAGCGTCGCCGCCTTCTTGCCGTCGACGAAGACAGGCGCCGTCGGCGTCTCGCCGGTGCCGGGCAGCGAAATGCCGATATCGGCATGCTTGGACTCGCCCGGGCCGTTGACGATGCAACCCATCACCGCGACCTTGAGGTTCTCGACGCCGGGATATTTGTCGCGCCACACCGGCATGTTCTTCCTGAGATCTGCCTGGATGTTCTGAGCGAGCTCCTGGAACACGGTCGAGGTCGTGCGGCCGCAGCCGGGACACGCGGCGACGATCGGCACGAACTGCCTGAACCCCATCGTCTGCAGCAATTCCTGCGAAACCTGCACCTCGCGCGTGCGGTCGCCATTCGGCTCCGGCGTCAGCGAGATGCGGATGGTGTCGCCGATGCCTTGCTGCAGCAGGATGCCCATGGCGGCCGACGAAGCGACGATGCCTTTCGAGCCCATGCCGGCTTCAGTCAGGCCGAGATGCAGTGCATGGTTGGAGCGGGTGGCGAGCTCGGCATAGACGGCAATCAGGTCCTGCACGCCGCTGACCTTGGCCGACAGGATGATTTTCTCGCGGCCAAGGCCGATCTCTTCCGCCATCTCGGCCGAGAGAATGGCCGACTGCACGATCGCCTCGCGCATCACCTCTTGCGCCGTCAGCGGAAAACCCTTGTCCTGGTTGTCGTCCATCAGCCGGGTCAAAAGCTCCTGGTCGAGCGAGCCCCAGTTGACACCGATGCGCACCGGCTTGTCATGCCTGATCGCCATCTCGACGATGTCGGCGAACTGCCGGTCCTTCTTGTCCTTGAAGCCGACATTGCCGGGGTTGATCCGATATTTGGCCAGCGCCTCGGCGCAGGCCGGGTGATCGGCCAAGAGCTTGTGGCCGATATAGTGGAAATCGCCGACCAGCGGCACGTTGATGCCAAGCCGCTGAAGCCGCTCATGAATGCGCGGTACGGCGGCGGCACTCTCGTCGCGATCGACGGTGATGCGCACGATCTCGGAGCCGGCCCGGTGCAGTGCTGCGACCTGCGCGACGGTCTGGTCGATATCGGCCGTGTCGGTGTTGGTCATCGATTGGACGACAACGGGCGCGCCGCCGCCGACGACCACGCCGCCGACATCGACGCCGACCGAGGTGCGGCGGGGGAAAGGAGAGGAAAAATATCCGGTCATGCCGGCAGCCTTTTGTCTCTGGAGCATCTTGTGTCCTGCATGGGCGCACAACGACGCCCCGGGCCGATGCGCTGAGGTCCGGGCATGAGGTGGAGGAGCAAAGATGGCTTGTCAATGGCGACAGGTCGCCACTGGCCCGAATCGGCACGTCGCCAACGACCAAAAACAATCGATGATCTGGCGAAACGGGCGACGGCCGAAGCGGATATTAAGCCGGGTGCAAGTCCAGCTTCGGCTGACAGACCGTGCTGGGAAATCAAACCTCTCCACGCCGGCGGCGGGGAGCCGCCGGGAAAAGAGGCCGCGGATACCGCGCGGCTATGTCAGGAGGGCATCAATGCGTGGTCGGTTTTCCTCTTAGTTTTTCAATCTCGTCCTTGAGTGCCAGCTTGCGTCGCTTAAGATTCACGATTTCGAGGTCGTCGACCGATGGATGATTCATCGCGTCATCGATTTCACGTTCGATGTCGCCGTGTTTCCGCTGCAACTCATCAAGATGGGATGCAAGAGACATGATTGGTTCTCCCTTTCATGGTTTTCCTCGATTGCAACCGTCACGGCGCGTCCACCGCAGGTTCGCTTCTGTGACGGCACGGTGACAGTGTGTCACCTTCCGCGGGCGATGTCGAATGATCCGTGGTAGCATTCCACGACACTGTGAAATGTGATATGGGCTGCACGCCGGTGACAAAACACCCGGCCCCGCCCAATCAGGCCCAGCTTTGGGCGCCGCAGACGTGCAGACGGTAGAGAATGTCCGATCAGGAACAGGCCGATATTCGCCTCGAATTTTCCCGCCTGAAGCAGGAACACGCCGATTTCGATGCAGCCATCAACGCGATGATCGCCATGGCCTGCGATCCGCTGCAGATCCAGCGCATGAAGAAGAAGAAGCTGTTCCTCAAGGACCGGCTGATGGCGCTGGAAGACAAGATCATTCCCGACATCATTGCGTGAACGATGTGATGTGCTGACGCTGATCGAGCGCCAGGCAGCGGCGATCTGCATCTCCCTGCGCGGTCGTGTGACGGTGCCTTTGGCCGGTCAATCGTTGGGCTCTTTTTCGCCGGTGCACTAGCCGCGACGGCGCGTCCTGCCGGGCGATCTCGCACATGGAGCACCTCGAACTCGACGGCTTCGTCGCACGCTCTCGGTCAGTGATCCCACCGTTCTGACGGATTGTCCGGCGACGCCGCTGGGAAACCTGCGCCTTCGCGCGGCTCAGCCCCGGCCGTCGACACAGCTCACCGCCCGCCCCTCAAAAC
>NZ_RZRR01000459.1:0-4396 GCF_003998555.1 Mesorhizobium sp. M7A.F.Ca.CA.002.09.1.1
ACCGAATCGCACGTCCAGGGCACGCTGAGGATGGGCACCGGCCCGGCCGATTCTGTGGTCGACAGCGGCATGATCCACCATCAGCTCAGAAACCTGGTCGTCGTCGGCACCAGCACCTATCCGAGCTGCTCCTGCGCCAACCCGAGCCTGACCGCGGCAGCGCTGTCCTTGCGGGCGGCGAGCCGGATCGCGTGAAAGGAGGTATCGCATGATCGAGATTTCCAGACGCTCGGCCCTGGCCGTCTTGGCTGGCGGAGTGGTTTCGACGGGGGTCGCCTACGCCACCGTTTCCTCCTTCTCGGACGAGGATCTGGTGCGCGTCACGCTGGAAAAATATCTTGGCAAGTTGAACATCCGCATCGAGCATCTGCAGCAGTTCGTGCTGGCGTTCCGCGACAGGAATCCATGGAATTTCCCAAGCGAAAAACTGAGTGATGCCGTCACCCTGGTGGAGGAGCTCAAACTGGGCGCCGCGCGTCGCTTGCTGCCCCGGCGGAAGCGGGAAGATCTGCTGCATTTCGACCGCTGGGTCGTCGCCGAATTCCATATGCTGACGGACTACGCCTGGCGCAGTTCGCCCAACGACCCGATCCGGTTTACCGGCTGGCAATCCTGTACCAATCCCTTCGCCAATCTGGAGCCGCCGAAACTTGCCTGACGTCGAAAGCGAGGCGGCGGCCTTTGCCTGTTGTCTCCGAGCAAGGAATACGAGATGCGACAAGGAGCCCGATCATGAAAGTTCTCTTTGCAGGCGGCAACGGCTACCCGCCCGAGTTCAGTGGCGGCGTTCAGTCGAGCACGCATCATCTGGCCGAACAGTTGATCGAGCACGGTCATGAAGCGGCTGTGCTCGCCGCCCTGTTCGGTGACGGTGTCTTCGGCTTCAAGGCACGCGCCAAGATGAAGCTGTTGCGGCAGCCGGCGGTTGTCGACAGCTATCCCGGCTATCCGGTGGTGCGGGCCTGGTTTCCCTGGGAAGCGGCGGGTTATGCCGTCGACAGGCTGAAGCCCGATGTCGCCGTGGTCCAGTGTCACAAATCGGTTCCGATCGGCAAGGCGCTGCAGGCGGAGGGCGTGCCTCTGGTCGTTTATCTCCGCAATGTCGAGTTCCATGAACTGGGCGGCGATCTGCGCGAATTGCATTCGGCGCTTTACATTGCCAATTCGGATTTCACCGCGCGAACCTACAAAAAAGAATTCGGCATCGAGGCAGCGGTGATCCCGCCAACCATCAACCCGGCGCATTACTCGACGCCGACGACGGGCCAGTTCGTCACGCTGATCAACCCTTATGAGGAAAAGGGGTTTGAGCTCGCGGTGCGGATTGCCGGCGCCTGCCGCGAAATTCCATTCCTGTTCGTCGAAAGCTGGAAGCTCGACGACGATCACCGGGCGCGGATCGAACAGACGATCGCTCCCTTGGGCAATGTCGTCCTGGAGAGCCGCACCAGCGACATGAAGACGGTCTATGGCCGCACGAAGATCCTGCTTGCTCCCAGCAAGTGGGAAGAGGCGTGGGGCCGCGTCGCTTCGGAGGCCCATTGCAGCGGAATCCCCGTTATCGGTTCGCGGCGCGGCGGTCTGCCCGAGGCTGTCGGCTCCGGTGGCGTGGTGCTGGATTACGATGCTCCGCTGGCCGATTGGGTCGCGGCCGTCAGGCGGCTGTGGAACGACAACCAGGAATATGACCGGCTTTCCAGTCTCGCTCGCAGCTTCGCCGGGCGCCCGGAACTCGATCCCGATCGCCAGTTCATCACCTTCTTCTCGATACTGGACAGGGCCATGCAGCAGCGCGCGCGACAGGCGGCCTGACGACGCCGCCTGAGCAGGTCAGGCCGGACGCTTGACCCGGCTTTTCAGCGTCTCGTAGCCGCGGGCGCCAAGCAGTGCGCGGGCAATGGTCTTGGCGGCGCTCTTGCGGCCCTCTTGCGACTTGATCTGCCGCAGCCTTGCCGGCAGGTTGCGGGCCGCCTGGCCAAGTGCCGGCAGCGACAGCGCGTCGGGGAAGCTGACCATATGCGTTTCGACGCACAGCACCGGCTTGCCTGACAGTTCGGTGATCTTCAGCGCCTGTTCGTGCTCGCTCTCGATGAACAGGATGGCATCGGACTTGCGGTAGAAATCGGCCTTGAAACTGCCATGCGCGCCGAGTCGTTGCCGTTCCGCCTTGCTCGGCAGATCGAGCATGATCAGCTGGTCGTATTTGATCTCATGCTTGGCGAGCCATGCCTCGGTGAGCGCGCGGTATTTCTCCAGCCGGCTGGTGACCAGCCAGCCGATCCTGTGGGTCGCGACATGGAGCGGCCGCGCTTCGCTGAGGAATTTCTCATAGGCCGGGCCGTCGTCGTTTTCCGCCTCTGTCGGGTCGAGGCACAGCACGCCGTCAATGTCGACGCAGCATTGCGCCAGGAATTTGTGATGCATGAAGTTCCACTGGAACATGCGCGGATGCGGCACGACCTCGAAGACGAGGTCGGTTTCCTGGTGCAGGGGCTCAAGGCCGAACACGGCGGCAAAGGTGAAGTCCGCCTCGATGCCCGCAGCCTGGATGCGGGCGCGTGCGTCGCGCATGGCGTTGCCGCCGGCGACGCTGTCGTCGATCACCAGCACCTTGCGCATCTCGGAAACCTTGCGGTCGAGAGCGGCCCGGCGCTTGGTGACGCCTGATGTGTAGATTCGCCCAGCCAGGAAGCTGTCGAGATCGGTCATCGGAATGTTCGCCGCAAGGCTGACCAGCGTCGCTGCCAAAACGCCGCTTCTCGGCACACCGACGACCAGGTCGATGTCGCGCGGCAGCCGGTGCAGGCCCCTGACGATGGCGTCGTTCATATCGGAGATCGATCGGTAGTGCATGGTTCAGACCTGGTCCTGGAGGAGATGTCCGTAGCAGTCGAAGACGCCCAAATTATTGCGCTTCGCGCGGCGCTGCCGCAGGCAGCCTTGCCGGCAGCATCTTGAGCGCCTCGCGCAAGGCTTCGCGGCCGGAGGCGAATGCCAGTGCGATGATGATTGTGATGAGGTAGGCGAACACGGCGCTGCTGGCCAGGGCGACGACATGCTGCTGCGGCAGCAGTGGCTTGACGAACCAGATCGCGGCCAGCGCCAGATGGGCGCCAAGCACGAACGGCGTTGCCGCGCGCAGCACATGATGCGCCTGCAGCGGTCCGCTCTTGCCGACATAGAGCCATAGGAACGGCGTCCGCAGATATTCGCTGATCGCATAGGCGATCGCCACGCCCAGCGCGCCATAGGGCAGGCCGAGCATGAAAGCCAGCACCGACGTCACGGCCGTTATGATGCCCCAGCGCATGAAATCGCCGGAGCGGCCCTGGCTGACGAAAAGCCACCCCGCCGGATTGTTGAGCGGCTGCAGCAGCCCGGCAAAGCCGAGCGCCAGGAAAATCGAGGCGCTTGCGCGCCATTGCTCGCCGAGCACGAAGGGGATCAGCACATCCGACATCGCGGTGGCGAAGGCGACACCGGGAAGCGCCACCAGCAGGATCAGCGGCATGACGCGCAGATAGGCGCTGCGGTAGCGATCCGGCTCGTCCTTCAGCCTGGAAAGTGCTGGAACCATCACCTTCGACAAGGGGTTGGTGATCTGGCTCAGCGGAAACAGAAGCAGCTTGTAGGCGCGGTCATAGAGGCCGAGCTGCGCCTCGCCCCAATATTTGCCGATCAGCACGTTGTCGAGGTTGCGGGCAAAGAAATTGGCGAAGTTGAAGCCGGTGATGCCGGCGCCGAAATTGATCAGCTCGCCGATGCCGGCGACCTTGCGCGGCAGGCCCGGACGCCAGCGCGAACTCGCCCAGTAGCAGAGCGTCGGCAGCACGGCACCGGTCAGCGTGCCGGCAAACAGGGCCCAATAGGAGCGATCGATGAAGGTCCAGGCGATCGACACGGCAAGCCCGGCGATGGCGCTGGCGACGTCGATGACGGCCAGCCGGCCGAACTGCATACGGCGCGTCAAGAGCGCCAGATGCTGGGCGCCAAGCCCATAGGCCATGATCTGCAGCCCGAACGCAGCCACCAGACCTGTCACGCGCGGCTCGCCGTAGAAGGCAGCAACCAGGGGCGCGGCACCCGCAAGCACGCAAGCCAGGATCGCGCTGACGGCGACATTGATCCAGAAGAGGTAGTTCACCTCCTCATGCCGGATGCCTGATTTCTGGATCGTTGCCTGGGTCAGGCCGAAATCCTGGAACAGTGCGATAAAGGCAAGCACCGGCGCGCACATCGCCACGACACCGAAATCCTGTGGCGACAACAACCGCGACAGCACGATAACCGACAGAATCTGTGTCGCGACCCGCACCGATTGCGCCATGGCCGTGACAACCGCGCCGCGCCCAACCGATTTGCGCAAGGAGCCTTCTGGCGGATCGAATGCATTGGC
>NZ_RZRR01000045.1:0-13344 GCF_003998555.1 Mesorhizobium sp. M7A.F.Ca.CA.002.09.1.1
CTCCTTGATGGCGCGCGCCGGCATTTTCGTGTCGCCGTCGATCTATGAGCCATTCGGTCTGGCCGCGCTGGAAGCTGCCATGTCGGCGACGCCCCTGGTGCTTTCCGACATCGCAACCTATCGCGAACTATGGGACGGGGCTGCGATGTTCTTTGACGCGCGCAATCCGCACGACCTCGCTGCCGGCCTCAATCGTCTTTCCAGCGATGCCGAACTCAGGCGAGAGCTCGGCCAGGCAGCGATGCGACGGAGCCGCCGGTTTACACTGGCCAGGCAAGCGGCAGCCATGCGAGGCGTCTACGACAAGGCGGCCCTGGCTATGGCGGGGCGTTGACCATGCGCTTTTTGTTCTACACCCACTCGGTCCTATCCGACTGGAACCACGGCAATGCCCATTTCCTGCGCGGTATCATGCGGGATCTGATCGCGCGCCAGCACCAGGCAGTCGCGCTGGAGCCGTCCGACGGCTGGAGCCGTTCGAACCTGTTGGCCGAGAAGGGATCCTTCGCCATCGAACGCTTCCGCAAGGATTTCCCAGAGTTGATGCCGGTGACCTACAATGCCGGGTTCGATCACGAGGCCTGGATCGCCGAGGCCGACGTTGTGATCGTTCATGAGTGGACGGATCCGGAGCTTGTCGCACGCATCGGCCGTGCCCGGGCCGCTGGCGGCAACTTCATCCTTCTGTTTCATGACACCCATCACCGGGCCGTATCGGCGACCGAGGCAATCTCGGCGCTACGGTTGGAGCACTATGACGGCGTCCTCGCCTTTGGCGAGACCTTGCGCGAGAGCTATCTGCGCGCCGGCTGGGGCAAGCGCGTCTTCACCTGGCATGAAGCCGCGGACGATCGCCTGTTCAAGCCGCACCCAGAGATCCATCCCATGTCCGATCTGGTCTGGATTGGAAACTGGGGCGACGATGAGCGGACTGCCGAACTCAAGGAATTTCTGATCGAGCCAGTACACGATCTCGGTCTCGAGGCCACTGTTCACGGCGTACGCTATCCCAAGCCCGCACTTGCGGACCTGGCCGCCGCCGGACTGCGCTATGATGGGTGGATCGCCAATGCCGATGTGCCGAAGGCGTTCGCCGCGCATCGTGTCACCGTTCACATCCCACGGCGCCCCTATCGTGAGGGATTGCCTGGAATTCCGACGATCCGGATGTTCGAGGCGCTCGCCTGCGGCATTCCGCTGATTTCAGCACCCTGGTCCGATGTCGAGCAGTTGTTCAGGCCCGGCGTCGACTTCCTGTTTGCGGAGAACGGCTCTCAGATGCGGCAACACTTGCGGGCGGTATTGGCCGATGCGGATTTCGCGGCTTCCCTGGTGACTTCGGGCCTCGAGACCATTCGCTCCCGGCATACCTGCCAGCACCGCGTTGACGAGCTGTTCCGCGTGCTCACGGCATGCACGACCGAACATACCATCAACAACACCACCGCAAAGGAAGCCGCCGCATGAAGATGGCATTCTACGGATCGAGTCTTTTGTCGTCCTACTGGAACGGTGCCGCGACTTACTATCGCGGGTTGCTGAAGGCGCTTTCCCAATTGGGCTACGAAATCACCTTCTATGAACCCGACGTCTACGACCGGCAGAAGAATCGCGACATCGAGGCGCCTGACTGGTGCACTGTCGTCGTTTATGAAGCGACCCAGCACGCGCTGATGCAGGTCGCGGCACGTGCCGCCAGCGCCGACATCGTCGTCAAGGCGAGTGGCGTCGGTTTCGAGGACGAGGCGCTGCTGCGCGCCGTTCTCGACCACGCCCGCAGCGACGCGCTGGTGGTATTCTGGGACGTGGACGCTCCGGCAACCCTTGCCCAGTTGCGCGACGAACCGGACCATCCGCTCCATAGCGCCCTGCAAGAAATCGACCTTGTGCTGACCTATGGAGGCGGCGACCCCGTGGTATGGGCCTACCGTGCCATGGGGGCGAACGAATGCGTGCCGATCTACAATGCGCTCGATCCCCAAACGCATTATCCGGTCACCAGCAATGCGCGTTTCGCTTGCGATCTGGCGTTCCTTGGCAACAGGCTGCCGGATCGTGAGGCACGGGTCGAAGCGTTTTTCCTCGATCCCGCATGCCAGCTGCCGAAACAGCGTTTTCTCCTCGGTGGATCGGGCTGGGGGGACAAGCCGCTTCCCGCCAATGTCGGCTGGCTCGGTCACGTCGGCACCCGCGATCACAATGCCTTCAACGTCACACCCAAGGCGGTTCTGAACATCAGCCGCGACAGCATGGCCGTAAACGGTTTTTCACCGGCCACGCGTGTCTTCGAGGCGGCCGGCGCCGGCGCCTGCCTCATCACCGATGCGTGGCTGGGCGTGGAACTGTTCCTGAAACCAGGCGAGGAGATCCTGGTGGCGCGCGACGGCGGCGATGTCGCCGAGATCATGTGCTCGCTGACCTCCAGTCGGGCAAAGGCAATCGGCCAGGCCGCACTTTGCCGCGTGCTGGCCGATCACACCTACGCGTTGCGGGCGGACGTGGCCGATGCAGTCTTCAAACGTCACTTCGAGCAGGGGACCGTGGAGGCAGCGGAATGACCAAGCAATTGGACATCGTCTTTCTTGGCCTGTCGCTGTCCTCATCCTGGGGAAACGGCCACGCCACGACGTTTCGAGGCCTGCTGAAAGGTCTGCACGAACTCGGCCACCGCGTGACCTTTCTGGAGCGCGAGGTGCCGTGGTACGCAAACCACCGCGATCTGCGCGATCCGGATTTCTGCGCCTTGCGCTACTACGAAACCACCGCGGAGTTACAACGCGACTACGCCCGGTGCCTGGAGCAGGCCGACATCGTCGTCATCGGCTCGTTCGTGCCGGAAGGGCGCGTGGTCATCGACATCGTCGCTTCACTTTGCAAAGGGCGCTTCTGCTTTTACGACATCGACACGCCGGTGACCGTGGCGCAGCTTTCAGCCGACGATTGCGATTATCTGAGCTGGCGGCAGATTCCTTACTTCGACGTCTACTTCTCGTTCACCGGCGGGCCGATGCTTGGCCGTCTGGTGGAGGACTTCGGCGCGCGCCGCGCCGAGCCGCTCTACTGCTCGGTCGACCCGGAACGGCACCACCGGACTGGCGATCCGATCCGCTGGGATCTCGGCTATCTCGGCACCTACAGTGCCGACCGGCAGACAATGCTGAATGCGCTGCTGCTCGAGCCCGCACGGCATATGCCGGACCGGCGTTTCGTCGTGGCCGGCTCGCAATACCCATCCGACATCATCTGGCCGGACAATGTTGAACGTATCGAACATCTGCCGCCCGCCGATCATGCCGCGTTCTACAGCCGTCAGCGTTACACGCTGAACGTCACACGCAGTTCCATGATAGCTGCCGGATGGTCGCCCAGTGTGCGCCTGTTCGAAGCGGCTGCTTGCGGCACGCCCATCATCAGCGATCGCTGGCCAGGGCTCGACAGCTTCTTTCCTGCATCGGCGATCCACACCGCCGGGGAAACGGACGATGTCGTCGAGATCCTGTTCGGCGAGTCCGAGCGCACACGCCTCGCCATGGCCCGCCGGGCCCGCGAACGCGTCCTCGCATCCCACACCGGTGCGGCCAGGGCCCGCGAATTCGTGGCGGCGTTGACACAGCCAAGGGCGGCGGCCCTCGATTTCGACATCGGAAGCGCAGCATGACCAGCAGACAGGAGAAAACGGCGATGCGACAAACACGAAACGCGCGAAGGGCAAAGGCAGTGCTTGTTGCCGGCGGTGCGGGATTCCTCGGTTCGCATCTTTGCGAAACATTGCTCCGCAACGGCTGGCGCGTGATCTGCGCCGACAATTTTCTGACTGGGCGCATGGAGAACATCATCTCGATCATGGACCATCCGGGTTTCCGGTTGATCGAGCAGGATATCTGCCGGCCATTGGATCTCGGCGAGCCCGTGGAGCGTATCTTCAACCTGGCATGCGCTGCCTCGCCGCCGCGTTACCAGGCCGACCCTATCCACACCACGCGAACCTGCGTGATTGGAACGCTCAACCTGCTCGAACTCGCTGTCCGATATGACGCGCGGCTGCTACAGGCCTCGACGAGCGAAGTGTATGGCGATCCGGAACAGCATCCCCAGAGGGAGGATTATGTCGGCCACGTGAACTGCACCGGTCCGCGCGCCTGCTACGACGAGGGCAAACGCACCGCCGAAACGCTTTGCTTCGACTATCTGAGAGCCGGCAAAGCCGACGTGCGCGTCGCGCGCATCTTCAACACCTACGGTCCGAGAATGGATCCGGCGGACGGCCGCATCGTCTCGAACCTGATCATGCAGGCGCTCGAGAAACGTCCCCTGACGATCTTCGGCGACGGCTTGCAGACGCGATCCTTCTGCTATGTCTCCGATCAGATCGATGGATTGAGGCGCCTGATGGATATCGATCCCAATCCAGGCAAGCCGGTCAATCTGGGCAATCCCGGAGAATTCACCATCGTGCGACTGGCTGCGTTGGTGAAGGCGATGACGGGTACCAAATCGGATCTGAGATTTCTACCGCTGCCGCAAGACGATCCTCGGCGCAGGCAGCCCGATATTTCGCGTGCAAAAGCGCTGCTCGGCTGGACGCCGAAGGTGCCCCTCAACGAAGGGCTCAAGCTGACGATCGATTATTTCGCAGCTCTCGAAGGCAGCCGCATCGGCGATCAGATGACGGGCTTTGCCAAAAGAGCGAGGCCCGCACCCGGAGGGCTGCAGAACCTTCCGGCGTGATGCGAGATGGCGCCGAACCTTTCCCGAGATCGTGCGGAACATCCGCCCAGGCTTGTGGTTTGGCAGAAGGACCCGATATGGAGGATCACCCTCATGCAACCCAAGCGCCCCTCGAGGGATATCGACCAGATGGCCGAACGCGAGACCGCTGCCTATCTGCGGCGCGCCTCGATTACCTATCTCGAGTGCTGCGTCAGCCTGATGATGACGCATCTGCAGCGCGAGGAAGTGGCCACTATTCTCGAGCAGGAAGCAGACATGCTGCGAAGGCTGGACTGATCGGAAACGATCATATCCGGCATTCGTCCAGGAACCGTATCAGCGGCATCCTATATCGGTCTGCCATCTCGGCCAACCTTGTTTTTTCCCCGCCGTCCTCGGATTGCGCAGCCGTGCTCCAGAGCCCGAGTTGGAATGCCAAATAGCATGGTTCGAAAAAGCCGATGTGGTCATGGTCGATGGCAAGTTCCATTCCCTCGACCAAGGTCCTCACATCGCTGTCGGACAGTCCATACTCGACGCGGGCGCCGGCAATGTCCCACTCGATCGGTTGGCAGCCGATCAAATCATGTGCCCGGCAGTGGTCAACAGCATCTGTCTTGAGCACCGTGCCATCTGCACGAACGAGAAACTCCCACGGTTGAAGCTTTCCGTCGATTTCAACGCGCTGCAGCACATGCGCGGAGGTCGGTTTCGAGAGCCAACCGCGCAACGTCGCTGCGCGTTTCTCGTCCAAGGCTTCCGACGCATTGGAAACAGCCATCTCCGCGAGAGCAAGCAATGATGCACCCGGTTCGCAAGTTCGAAGATTGAGCGCACGCCAGGTCAGGTAGTTTGTGAGCTCCGCGATCAGTTTTTCCCTGGGCAGCGGCGCCTGATCCATCGTGCTGCCATCAATCCACCGTTCAACCAGAAAGCCATGGCAAAGCGCGACAACTTGCGATCCGAACCCGGCTTCATGCAACATCGCCGCGGCTCGTTTCTTGCGGAGTCCGGTTTCGCCGAGGCCGGCGAATTTGACGAGCCAGCGGTCACGCCCTGCGGACGCCAGGAATTTACGCCGCTCGGTACCGCGTGGGCTCGGCGGCCAGCGTCCTTCGTCGGCATAGTGGGCGGCCCGCCACTCGCCACCAGATAGTTCGGTCAGGTTTAATTCCGGCCTGCCGACCGCCTCGGCCACCCAATCGCGCAGCGTGGGAATTTTCGAGCTTTCGGAGAAGGTGCATTCAAACGCCGTCGCCACATGTTTCGGACAGCGCGACCACGTTTCCCGAGCCTCCGGCGACGCTTCGCTGCCCGGGCCGCCTGAATGGCTGGGAAACAGGTGAATGCGGTCCGTATCGACATCCAGTTCACGCAGCCAAACGACAACGGCATGCATCGAACTGCCGGACAGGCCGGGACCCTCGTCGACAACGGCGAAACGCGCCGATGGATTGTTCTTCCAAGCGGTGATCGACCGCGGATCGGCGTTGATGTGCCTGTGGAAGGGATGGCCGATCGGACGAACGCTGAATGGCGCAGGCGCGCCAATCGAGGCCGCCACCATAGCTGCGAGCCCAAGGCCAATGCTGCGGACACCGATAACGCATGTGTTCGCATCGAGCCCCGACTTCTGCGCCGCGTCCAAATAGCTTTCGGGATAAAGCGCATAATGCGCATAACCCTCAGCGGAGCCGGTCAGAACCTCGGCCTGACAGTCGAGCCCGGCCAGCAGCTTGAGAAGTCCCGGATCGATGCCACCGCCAACGTTGAAACCGCTTCGCCACGACTTCGCTACCTCTGCCGCAAGCCCGACCAGCAGCCTGGCGCCTTGCTGTTGCCGTGGCGAAAAAATGTCGATGCCGCAGGTTCCGAAATCGACGTCGGCAAGCGCCTGAACCAGCTCCGACACGCTGATGAACAGTCCGACCAATGCAGCATGGCGTCGGATGCCATGAGACATCCGATCAAGTCTTACGGCCATTTCGCCTGCTGCTTCGCGAAGCTGTTGTGCGTCCTGCGTCCGCTTGTGGTCGCCGTAGACGATCATCGATCGGTTTCCAATGCTTGCCGTGCGGGAACGCATCGGATGCGGCTTCGATCCATGCTGTCTCGCGCAATTTTTCGATGGGTGGAGGAACATTCCGGCAAGCTGATGGTTCGGCGCCAGGAACTTACCTTTGAACAACATAGGGTGGCGGTTTCGTGGGATCGAAAAAGGTTCGTGTTGGTATCGTTGGGGTCGGCAATTGCGCATCCTCCCTGGTGCAGGGCCTCTCGTTCTATCGTCACGCTAAAAGCAACGAACCAATCCCTGGGCTGATGCATGCCGACCTCGGCGGTTACCACGTCGACGACATCGAGATTGTCTGCGCATTCGATGTCGCCAAGAGCAAGGTTGGCCTCGACGTCGCGGAAGCGATCTACGCCGCCCCCAACAACACGTTCCGCTTTGCCGACGCCATGACAACCGGCGTTCGCGTCGAGCGCGGACCGACGCTGGACGGGATCGGCAAATATTTGCGCGACGAGATTGAAGAAGCTCCCGAGCCGGTTGCCAATGTCACCGAGATCCTGCGTGACAGCAGCGCTGACGTGCTGGTTTCCTACCTGCCGGTGGGTTCCGAGGAGGCGACCTGCTTCTATGCCGAATGCGCACTCGAGGCCGGCTGCGCCTTCGTCAATTGCATACCGGTCTTTATCGCCTCACGTCCGGAATGGCGACGGCGCTTTGAGCAGCGCGGGCTGCCGCTGGTCGGCGACGACATCAAGAGCCAGGTCGGCGCGACCATCGTGCATCGGTTGCTAGCCAATCTCTTCCGTGAACGCGGCGTACGCATCGACCGCACCTATCAACTGAATTTCGGCGGCAACACCGATTTTCTCAACATGCTGGAACGCGAGCGGCTGGAATCGAAGAAAATCTCCAAGACACAGTCCGTGGCCAGCCAGTTCGATGTTCCCCTGGAGCCGGGCAACATCCATGTCGGCCCGAGCGACCATGTGCCTTGGCTCACCGATCGCAAGTGGGCCTATATAAGGGTCGAAGGCACGACCTTCGGCGGCGTGCCGCTCAATGCCGAGCTCAAGCTGGAGGTCTGGGATTCGCCCAACTCGGCCGGCGTGGTGATCGATGCGGTACGCTGCGCCAAGCTGGCGCTCGATCGCGGCATAGCCGGCGCGCTGACCGGTCCCTGCAGCTATTTCATGAAGTCGCCTCCGGAACAGTTCACCGACGCCGAAGCGCGGCAGCGCACGCTCGCTTTTATCGCAGGCAAGGACGAGCCTTTGCTCGATGCCGCAGAATGACGACGACCTTCTTTCTGATCCGCCATGCGGCACACGAAAATGTCGGCTCCTATCTGGCAGGCCGTATGGACGGCGTTTGCCTCGGCGATGCCGGTAAGGCGCAGGCAACGCAGCTTGGCTGCCGCATGGCCCGGGAGCCCATCGTCGCGATCTTGTGCAGCCCGCGCGAGCGTACCCGAGAGACGGCGCTGCCAATTGCGCTCGCCTGCGGTGTCGGAGAAATCGCGATCTGCGCCGAACTTGACGAGATCGACTTCGGCGACTGGTCGGGAAAGACTTTCGATGAGCTGAATGGCGACGCCAGCTGGCGAGCCTGGAATGATCAGCGGCAAGTGGCAAGGACACCGAGTGGCGAGACCATGCACGATGTCCAGCAGCGCGTCGTCGCGGTGATGAATGCTGTCCACGAGCAGCATCCGAATCAGTGTGTCGCCCTGGTCAGCCACGCCGATGTGATCAAGGCCGCCGTCTGCAAGGTCCTTGGCTTGCCGGCCGGCGACTGCTTTCGCTTCGACATCGATCCCGCTTCGATCACGACGATCGTATCGGGGGACTGGGGGGCGAAGCTGATCCGATTGAACGAAGTTGCCTGACGAGGATTTGCCGGATGCAGATGGTCATTTTCGGTCTTACCGTCACGTCTTCATGGGGCAACGGCCATGCCACCTTATGGAGGGGACTGATCCGAGCCCTCGCCCGGCGCGGCTGGTCCGTTACCTTCTTCGAACGCGACACGCCCTACTATGCCGGAGCGCGCGATCTTGATCGCCTGGACGGCGGCAACGTCGTGCTCTACCCGGACTGGGAGGACATCCGCCGGGTCGCGGAGCAAACAGTCAAACAATCGGATGTCGTTATTGTCACCTCTTATTGTCCCGACGCCGTGGACGCCTCGCGGCTGGCGCAGCAGGCAGGCCGCGGACTGCGTGTGTTCTACGATCTGGACACTCCGGTCACGCTTGCCCGCATCGAACAAGGTGAGCGTCCACCCTATTTCGGCCCTGAGGGTCTTGCCGATTTCGACCTCGTCCTGAGTTACACCGGCGGCTCGGCGGTCGACGCGCTGAAGACGGTTCTGGGTGCGCGCCATGTGGTGCCGCTCTATGGGCACGTCGATCCCGACCAACACCGGCCGGCAGAGAAGCGGGCCGAATTCGCCGGTGATCTGTCCTATCTCGGGACCTACGCGGCGGATCGCCAGGCCGGCGTCGAAAAGCTGCTGGTCCGCACCGCCGCGCGTCTACCGGATCAGCGCTTCATCATCGGCGGCGCACAGTATCCGCAGGAATTCCCGTGGGGCGACAACATCTTCTTCGTCAGGCATCTGCCACCGGCCGATCATCCGGCGTTTTTCTCATCCTCCCGACTGACGCTGAATGTCACCCGCGAGGCGATGGTGCAAAAAGGCTGGTGTCCTTCGGGCCGGTTGTTCGAAGCGGCGGCATGCGGGGTGCCGATCATAACCGACACCTGGCCTGGCCTGAGCAGCTTCTTCGAACCCGGCAGCGAGATCCTGCTGGCCCACGACACCGATGACGTGGTCGCGGCGCTCGCCTTGCCGGCAGATGAACTCGATGCCATCAAAACCCGTGCGCGCGAACGGGTTCTGGATGAACACACTTCTGCCCGGCGCGCGGCGGAGCTGGACCACATTCTAAACGACGCCTTTCAAAGATCTCCCCGCGAACCGATGATGGAAGCAGTCTGATGTTGGGCATTGTGCCCGCTGCCGGGCGCGGCAGCCGCATTCAACCGCTCGGCTTCTCGAAAGAGCTGCTGCCGGTAGGCAGTCGGATCGATGGACAGACGGAGCGTCCCTGCGCGGTGAGCGAGTACCTGGTGCGGCGGATGGTGCGCGCCGGCGTCGACAAGATCTGTTTCATCATCGGATCGGGCAAATCCGACATTCTCGAATATTACGCCGCCGGCTATGGTGACGCTGCGGCTCTGTTCGTGGTGCAGCCCAACCCTGTTGGACTTTGCGATGCGATTTTTCGGGCAGCGCCTCTCGTCGCGCCCGACGAGACGGTTTTGATTGGTTTGCCCGATACGATCTGGTTCCCCGAGGACGGCTTCTCCTGCCTGCCGGATAGTTCCCTATCGTTTCTGCTCTTCCCGGTGGACCGCCCGGAATTTTTCGATGCCGTGGTTCTCGACGAGGGAGATCGGGTGAAGGAAATTCTGGTCAAGCGGCAAGACGCTGCCACGAACTGGATCTGGGGGGCGTTCAAGATGCCGGGCCGGATCTTGCACCAACTCGCTGCACTCTGGCGTGAACGGGACCGGCGTGACGAATATATCGGCACCCTGATCAATGCCTATCTGGCTGCCGGCGGTGAAGCCTACGGTGTCAGGGCCGGAGTCTCCTACGTCGATGTCGGCACCTTCAACGGCTATCGCACGGCTCTTCGGCTGCTCGAAGAGGGCGTCGCATCCGAACAACGCCAAACCGCCATGCTTGTGGGTGGAGCACACCCGCATGTGCCTGTCGTTCCCGGCGAAGGAGCCTGACCATGCTGCATTCCCATGCCGAAATCCGCCGCCGTATCGATGCTCTCGGCCCATGGTTCCACAACATGGAACTGGCCGGTGTCGAAACCGCTCCCAACCATTTTCTCGGCAATTACCCGCTGATCAAATGGCGCAAATTCGCCGAGGCCATTCCCGCGGATCTGACAGGCAAGACGGTGTTGGATATCGGCTGCAATGCCGGCTTCTATTCCATCGAGATGAAACGGCGAGGTGCTGCCCGTGTCCTCGGCATTGATTTCGATGAGGCTTATCTGGCGCAGGCCCGCTTTGCCGCCGAGATCGCCAATTGCGAGATCGAATTCCAGAAACTGTCGGTCTACGACGTCGGCGCCCTGCGCGAAACATTCGATATCGTGCTGTTCATGGGGGTGCTTTATCACTTGCGCCACCCGTTGCTTGCGCTCGACCTTATCCGTGAGCATGTCGCCGGTGATCTGATGATCTTCCAGTCCATGCAGCGCGGCAGCACCGATCTTCCCGAGATGGAAGAGAACTATCATTTCTGGACGCATGACCTGTTCGACCGGCCGGAATTTCCCAAGCTCCATTTCATCGAGCACCGCTATGCCGACGACCCGACCAACTGGTGGATACCCAATCGAGCCTGCACCGAAGCGATGCTGCGCAGCGCCGGTTTCGAGATCGTTCTGCACCCTGAGCAGGAGGTCTATTTCTGCCGGGCCGCAGGCGACCCGGCCAGTGGCGGTCCCGTCTACCCCTCGAAAGGACAGCGCCATGATTGAAGCCGCGATGATCTGGAACGAGCCCAACAACAAATCGCATTGGGATCCCGAGCTCGACCCCGACTGGAGCCGCTTCGCCAGGATGGCAATCCTGGCGGCGGACGCAATCGCATCTGAAAACCCGGCTTTGACCAAAGTGCTCGGTGGCATCTCGCCGATAGACCCGGGATTCATCACCCGCATGAAGGAATTCGGCGTGCTGGATCATGTCGACGCCGTCGCCGTGCACGGCTTTCCGCTCGACTGGAACCTGTGGCAAATCCAGGAATGGCCGCAGAAGATCGGCGAGATCGCGACCGTCACCGACCTTCCCATCTGGGTCAGCGAAGTCGGCGTATCGACCTTCGGCGCCGAGGAAATCCAGGTCTGGGGGCTCAAGCGAACAGCTGAATTGCTGCTCGGCAATGCACCACGCGTCCAGTGGTACAGCCTCTACGATCTTCCGCGTGAATGGGAAGCAACGACGCGTCACCGCGAAGCCGAAGGCTCCTCTTATTACCGTCATTTCCATATGGGGCTGCTGCGCCAGGACGGCACGCCAAAGCCCGCGCTGGAGGAATTCCTGCGCTATACACCCGCAATGGGACTGGTGCAGTGGTTTCATTTCGAAGATCCGCGGCTGGACGACGCTGTCGCCTGGCTGAAGCGGCTGGGTGTCACCAATATGCGTACCGGGCTTTCCTGGGCGGACAGTTTTCGGCCGAATGCGCTGGACTGGTTCGACCGGCAGATGGAAGCACTCGCCGATTTCGACGTGACGGTCACCTTCTGCTTCACACCTCAGCATCGCGGAATGATGCCCCACCACACCAGCCCGCCACTGGTGCCGGAGGAGTTCGCGGAATTCTGCTCAACCATGATCCGCCGCTATGCGCCTGGCATGACATCCGCCTCGCTCCCCACGCGGCGGGCCTCGGCCGCGTGAAATCGTCATGCTGCCCATGCATCAGATGCCGGACTTCGCAACACCACTGACAGGTGGGGATGCGGCGCAGGGCACCGGGACGCAACCGGCCGCGACACTCACCGTCCTCAATGTCGCCTACCCTCTCGCGCCCGTCGGACCCGACGCTGTCGGCGGTGCCGAACAGGTTCTGTCGATGCTCGATCGGGCGTTGGTTCACGCCGGCCATCGATCTATCGTCATTGCTTGCCGTGGCTCCAGCACGAGCGGCACGCTTGTGGAAATACCGGCCGAAAACGGCATGCTCGACGAGGCGGCGAAGCGCCGCGCGCAAGAGGCCCATCGCAAAGCGATCGCCGCTGCCCGCGCCCGATGGCCCATCGATGTGGTTCATCTGCACGGCATCGATTTCGACGCTTATCTGCCCGACGATGGTCCGACCTTGGTGACCCTCCACCTGCCGTTGGATTGGTATCCGGCCGCGGCATTGCGCCCGACGCGTGGCGACCTCTGGCTTCATGCGGTCTCACCCAGCCAGCAGAAAACCGCGCCATCAGGCGCCAGGCTGACGGCACCGATTCCGAACGGCGTCGACATCCAAGCACTGAACCTGCCGCAGCCGAAGCGCGACTTTGCCCTGGTTCTGAGCCGGGTTTGCCCGGAGAAGGGCATTCACCTGGCGCTCGATGCAGCCAAACTAGCAGGCGTTCCGCTGGTCGTCGGCGGTAAGGTCTATCCCTACGAAACGCATACGCGGTACTTTCGCGACGAGGTCCAATCTCGCCTCGATGGCCGCCGCCGCTTCCTTGGCCCGCTCGGCTTCACCGCCAAGCGACGCTTTCTCAACGCAGCGCGCTGTCTGGTCATTCCGAGCCTCGCAGCCGAGACCAGCTCGCTTGTGGCCATGGAGGCCCTCGCCTGCGGGACCCCGGTAGTCGCCTTTCCAAATGGTGCGCTTCCCGACGTCATAGAGCACGGCAGGACGGGCTTTCTCGTCGACACGGTCGACGAGATGGCCCAAGCCATTCTTGCGGCGCCCAGCTTGGATGCCGAGACATGCAGGGCGGAGGCGCGACGGCGATTTTCGCTGGAACGGATGATCTCGTCTTACATGGATGCCTATCAGGCGCTGGCACAGCTTGGCAC
>NZ_RZRR01000460.1:0-4396 GCF_003998555.1 Mesorhizobium sp. M7A.F.Ca.CA.002.09.1.1
CCATTGTGCATTGCACAAAATCTGACGCGGGGTTAGCGTCCGTTCAAGCGGGAATTGGGTTTGGGACATGCCGAGTGGCGAGCACCGATGCGGCATCGGTGGTGCTCTCATAGCCGAGGACCCAATGAAGCTTTCAACCCCCGACACATCCGGCGCGGCCAGTCTCGAGGCTATTGCGCGCGACGGCAGTCTGTTGCGACGCATCGCGGTGCGCATTCCGACCTATCTCAAGGACCTGCGCGAAAACCCCGCCTGGCTGCCGATGTTCGTGCTGGCGCGCACAATGCCTGGACGCCGCATGCATTGGCTGGGCGCAAAACGCGCCCGCCCGGTCGCCAATGCCGGGGATACGATGTTTGCCGGTGTCGAACGGGGAGCGGTCGTCGATGCGTTGCGCTCCGACGGGCTGTTCTCAGGCTTGGTCCTGCCGCCTGATATCCATGAAGAGATCGCCGACTTCGCCGGGCGCACGCCTTGCTTCGGCAATTTCGACCGCCGTCTCGAATTCATGCCGGGGGAACATGCCGAGGCCGAGAAACGCCTTGGCCGCTCGCTGCTCAGCGGGCATTTTTTCGAGCGCATCCTCGACTGCCCGGCGGCGCTTGCCATCCAGCGCGATCCGCTGCTTCTGGATATTGCCGCGCACTATCTCGGCGGCCAGGCAAAACTGATCACGACGCGCGTCTGGTGGAGTTTTCTAACCGGTGCCGCTTCGGATGCCGACAAGAACCTCGCCTCGCTCGGCAAGTATCATTTCGACCTCGATGATTGGCGCATGCTGAAATTCTTCTTCTACCTCAAGCCGGTCGACGCCGACACCGGTCCGCATGTCTATGTCAGGGGCAGCCACAAGCGCCGCAGCCTCAAGCACCAGCTCACGCTTCTGGTTGGCCACCCCGCGCAACAGGTCCTGGATGTCTATGGCGAGCAGAGCCCGGTGACGCTGACCGGCGAGGCCGGTCTCGGTTTCGTCGAGGACCCTTTTGGCTTCCATATGGGCACCGTGCCGGCACGCACGCCCCGACTGATGATGGAAGTCGGCTTCGGCGTCTCGCCGCCGTCGCGCCGGCGGTTTCATGGCGAGCCGGTCATCCGCTGAGAGCGACGCTTGCCTCGGCTTTACGGAGCTGATTTGCCGCGCCGCAAATGCTCGTCCAGGCGCGGCATGATCTCGACGAAGTTGCACGGCATATGCCGGTAGTCGAGCTGTGCCTTCAGGATGCCGTCCCACGCGTCCTTGCAGGCGCCTGGCGAACCCGGCAGCACGAAGACGAAGGTGGCGTTGACGACGCCGCCGGTCGCCCGGCTCTGGATCGTCGAGGTGCCGATCTTGTCGTAGGAGATCCGGTGGAACACTTCCGAAAAGCCATCCATGCGCTTTTCGAAGATCGGCTCCAGCGCGTCCGGCGTCACGTCACGGCCGGTGAAACCGGTGCCGCCGGTGGTGATGACGACATCGATATTCTTGTCCCGCGACCACGCCAGAACCGTGTCGCGGATTTTTTCCCGATCGTCGGTGACGATATCGCGGGCCGCCAGCATATGGCCGGCCTCGGTGATGCGGTCGGCCAGCGTCTGGCCGGATTTGTCGTCGGCGAGGCTGCGCGTATCTGAAACGGTCAGCACCGCGATGCGCACGGGAATGAAGGAGCGGCTCTCGTCAATTCTGGCCATCAGATACCTCCGATGCGATGCTGCGCGTCGCCGCGACGAACCAGTCGGGCTGGCGGCCGCGGATTTCGGCGGCGGCGCGCTTGGCGACATTGCCGGTCTCGAACAGGCCGAAGCAGGTGGCGCCGGACCCGGACATCCGTGAAAAACCGGATCCGGCCTTGTTCAGCCAGGAAAGCGCCCTGCCGATAGCCGGCTGCATCGCCAGCGCGGCGGGCTCGAGGTCGTTGCGGGTGATCTCCAGCCAGTTGCGCAGGCTATGAAAATCGATGCTGCGCGGCAGCGGCGGCAAGGCCTCATTGTCGCGCCGGGAAAGCGCCGCAAAGACGTCCGCCGTCGAGACCGGGGTGCCCGGATTGACCAGCACCAGGCCAAGCGCCGAAAAATCCGGCACCATCGACAGTTCATCTCCGATGCCGCGCGCGACCAGAGGTCTGGCCGCCAGGCACATCGGCACATCGGCGCCGAGCGAGAGGCCGATCCGCGCCAGCTCTGCGCCGTCTATATCCAGGCCCCATGTCTCCACCAGCCCGCGCAGCACGGTCGCCGCGTCGCTCGAACCGCCGCCGACGCCGGAGGCGACCGGCAGGTTCTTTTCCAGCCGGATAGCGACCGGCGGTGTTCTCTCGTGCCCGACCGCCTGTCGCAGGGCATCGCGCGCCCTAGGCACCAGATTGCTGGCGTCGAGAGGAACCGCCGGGGCGTAGCGGCCGGACACGGTAAATTCATCGCTGTCGGCAGGCGCGATTTCGACCCTGTCGCCAAACCGCGTGAACACCGCCAGGCTCTCGATCAGATGATAGCCGTCAGGGCGCCTGCCGGTGACATGCAGCGCAAGATTGATCTTGGCGTGCGCGTGCCAGCTACGCGACCCGATGTCGGTGTCCACAATGGTCTGCGAAATGGTGCTCAGTCCTTGGCCAGCCGGTACTCGCCGGTCTTCGGATCCTTGACCAAAGTGCCCATCGCGCCGTTGGCCGTCTGCTTTTCGGTACGCCGCACCTTGGCGGTCACGCGTTCGGCTTCGCGGATGAAGGTGCGGTAGCCGAAATAGGCGGCGACGCCAACGACGGTGAAGAAAATGATCTGCGGCATACCAAAACTCCTCCCACGCTGGGCCGGCGAAGGTGGCCGGTCGGGTCGGTTAAGCTCTCATGCTAGACGCTTTTGCCGGGTTTTCAAAGCTCGAAGCGAGACCACAATGCGCGCTCTTCCGCCGCATCGATCAGGCCGCTGGCGGCAGCGCCTGCGATCTCGGGCGCTGAAAAGCCCTTGCTTGAGCCAAACAGGCCGAAGCGGCTGAGGAAACCGCGCGGTGTCGTGATCAGCCTGAGCTGGGTTTTCGCCCCGAAACGGGTCTTGAGCACCGTGCGCATGTCGCCGAGCGCATCGACCAGGCCGAGTTCAAGGCCCTTGATGCCGGTCCAGAACAGGCCGGTGAACAGGTCCGGGTCGTCTTTCAGTTTCGCGCCGCGCCGCTCCTTGACGAGGTCGATGAACGTGCCGTGCACCTCGAGCTGCAGCGCCTTCAGCCGCTCGACATCTTCCTTTTTCTCGGGCTTGAACGGGTCGAGCACCGCCTTGTTCTGGCCGGCGGTGTGGACGCGTCGCTCGATGCCGATCTTCTTCATCAGTTCCGGGAAGCCGAACGAAGCCGAGACCACGCCGATCGACCCGACGATGGAGGATGGGTCGGCGAAGATCTCATCACCGGCAACCGCGATCATGTAGCCACCCGACGCCGCCACGTCTTCGACGAAGACCAGTACCTTTCTGTTCTTTTCCGTGGCCAGGTCACGGATGCGCTTGAAGATCAGCCGCGACTGCACCGGCGAGCCGCCGGGCGAATTGATCGAGATGGCGACTGCCGGGGCGTCGTAGGAAAACGCCTTCTCAATGAGGCCAGCGGTGGAGGCCAGCGACAGGCTCGGCCGGAACTGGCCACCGCCTGCCATGATGGTGCCGTGCAGCCGGATGACCGGAATTGTGACGACGGTGGAGCGCCAGGATTTCGGCAGCAGGCGGTTGATAAGGCGTTTCACGAGGGCGCGGTCTCCGGTCGATAGGTTGCAGGCATGTAGGGATTTCCCGGCCAACGGCAATGTGGCCAGGCAGAATAGCTCAATCTCCAAACAGCGAGGCGAGGCCGTTGGTAATCATTTCGCTGCGCTCGTCAGGGCCGTTGCCTGATTGCGCGTGCAGCATCAGGGGCGGGCGGATGGCAAGCTTTCCCCGTGCCCCGAGCGCTGCCCGCACAACGATGCGGATTGCCGCGGCGTCTGGGCGAGGGTGGACGGCGAGCATTTCGGCATCGCCGAAGCGCCCTGCGATCGCATCGAGAATGGCGCCGAGCTGTTCGGGGCGGGCGATCACGGCAAGCCCGCCGCGCGGCCTGACCACCGCCGCCGCACTGCGGATCCAGCTCTCGAACACCCCGTCCTCCATGACATGGGCCTCTTTTCTGAGGCGATCGGGGGAGGCGCGGTCCCGGGGAGCGTTGAAGGGCGGGTTCATGATGACGAAGTCGAAATCATTGTCGGCGAGGCCGGCGGCCGCCCGCGCCCGGCCCGATACGGTGACATCGGCGACCAGCACGGAGGCGCGATCGCTCAGATGGGCATTGCCGGGATGGGCAAGGGTGGCTGCCGCGAAGGCCGCCATTTCCGGCGCGCGTTCGACAAGCACCGCCTCAGCGGCCGGGCAGCGCGACAGCACCGCCAGGCCG
>NZ_RZRR01000461.1:0-4392 GCF_003998555.1 Mesorhizobium sp. M7A.F.Ca.CA.002.09.1.1
ACGGCGGTGAAAGTATCGGCTGAGCCTTTTGCTTTCGCTATCAACTCCCCTGTTTTCAAAGCTTGTCCGATATACCACGCAAAGACTTTCACCCATGCCGCTGCTTGCCCGCAGGACTATAGTCCTGCCGGCATGGGACTTCAGTGCCATGGCCGTCCAAGAGCGTGAATTTGTGTTTGATATCAGTCGGTTAAGTTTCTGGCCGGGTGCCAGATCGCGTATTGAGACAGCATTTGTCTAAAGTTTACTCTGCACTATTAGCAATTCCTCATAGGACGGTCGCTTAGCGGTCGGGCCAGGGCGACGATTCCCGAGGAGATTACCATGACAAACCGGAAAACTCTGCTGGCGGCGCTTGCCGCATTGGCGCTCCTGGCATCTCCGGCGCTCGCCGGCAATGGGCACGGCGGTGGCGGTGGCAATGCCGGAGGCAACGGGCACGGCAACGGCGGTAGCAATGGCAACGGCGGCGGCAATGGCAAGAGCGGCGCTTCGCACGGCAAGTCGTCGTCGGCCCCCGGCCAGGTGGCCAAAGCGGACGACACCACGGTCGACAAGACCACCAAGGTCTCGTCCGTGCCCAAAGGCAAGAACATCCACGCCAAGCTTGGCCGGGTGAGCTCGCTGAAGCGCAACATCAATGCCTATATGAACTCGAAGAGCAAGAAATTCGCCGCCCTTCAGGCATTCGTGACGCAGTCCGCCAAAGCCAAGGTCGCTCAGGCCGCCGCCGACGCAGCACAGGCTAAGCTGGATGCGCTGACGTCCCTGACACCCGATCAGATTGCCGCGATGTCGCCCGAAGATCAGGCGGCCCTGCCTGGGAAGATAGCTGCTCTGCAGGCCGAGGTCGCTGCCGACAACGCTGCTGCTGCTGCGGCCGCGGTCGGCACCGATGATGCATCGCTCGACGCGGCATTGGCGGATATGGCCAACAAGCCCGTCGACGCCGCGGTCACGTCCTGGGCTCAAGACGTCCTTGCCGGCAAGATCGACCAGACGGCTGCCGCGATGCAGACGGAAACGACGCCGTAACGAACCGCCGCCGAAACGGTAGTGGTCAGTCAAAGAAGATGCCGCCGGGTTTCACTCGGCGGCATTGCCTTTTCCCGCTCATGGTCGGGCTGGCTATCCAGGGATAGCCACCGAGCTGGCGTCCAGGGATAGCCAGGCTCGAAACACTCAGACGTGCTTGCGGCCGCCGGTTTCGCGGAACCAGCTGTCGGGATAGGGATACCACCAGTCCTGGATCGCAGGCTTGTGGTCGATGATCACCATTTTGGAGCGGCGGAAGGCGTCGAGCCCCTGGCGTCCGAGCTCGCGGCCAAGGCCCGAGGCCTTCCAGCCGCCGAACGGCAGGGCATCGTTGTCGATCAGCGGGTTGTTGACCCAGACCATGCCGGCTTCGAGCCGTTCAGCCGCCTCGTGGGCTTCGGCCAGATTCGATGTGAACACCGAAGCGCCGAGCCCGAACGGGCTGTCATTGGCAAGCCGGATCGCCTCGTCGAAATCCCTGACCCGGCAGATGGCGGCGACGGGTCCAAAACACTCTTCGCGCACGATCGCCATATCAGGGGTGACGCCGGTCAGGATGGTCGGTTCGTAGAACCAGCCGATGTTGTGCGCCGGCGGGATGCGCCCGCCGGTCACCGCCTTGGCGCCATGGGCAATGGCGTCATCCACAAGGCGCATCACTTTGGTCCGCGCGCTTTCGCTGACCAGCGGGCCGATCTCGGTCTTGTCCATGCCGTTGCCGATGCGCAGCGCCCGCGTCCTTTCGGCGAACAGCGCGACGAAGCGGTCATGCACGGAATCGACGACGAAGAAGCGCTCGGCCGAAGTGCAGACCTGGCCGGTGAGGTGGAAGGCGGCGGTGACGCTGCCGGCCGCCGCGATCTCGAGCGGGGCATGCTCGCTTATGATCAGCGGGTCGCTGCCGCCGGCCTCGATGACGCACGGCTTCATGCGTTCGGCGCAGGCTACCGCCACCGCCTTGCCTGCGGCGACCGAGCCGGTGAAGGCAACGGCATGGGTGCGGTCGGAGGCGATCAGCGCCTGCGCTGTGGCCGCTCCGCCGGGCAGGCAGGAGACCAGCCCCTCTGGCAGCGAGCGGAACACGGTCATGTAGTCCAGCGTCGAGAGCGTCGTCGCCTCGGCCGGCTTGATGATGCAGGCATTGCCGGCGGCGAGCGATGCGGCGACCGTCCAGCACATCAGCAGGATCGGGAAATTGTAGGGCATGATGTGTACGGAGACGCCGTAAGGTTCGTAGCGCGCATACTGGAACGAACCGGCCTGCGTCGTGCCGGCGATCTTGCCGGCATCGTCGCGCGCCATCTCGGCATAGTAGCGGAAGATCGGCGCGCAATTGGCGATCTCGCCGATCGCTTCGGGGTAGGGTTTGCCCATCTCGCGCACCATCAGCTCGGCGCAACGCGTGAAGTCCGCCGCCTCGATGGCGTTGGCGACGGCATGCAGATGCTTGGCCCGGCTCTTGGCATCGAGCTTCTTCCAGGCGGCCTGCGCCTTCGTCGCGGCCGTGAGTGCGGTATCGATCTCGCCGTCTGTCGCAGCAGAGATAGCGCCGACGGTTTCCAGCGTCGCCGGATCGATCACCGGTTTTGCCGCGCCGGCCATCGACCGGTAGTCCGGATTGACGAAGAAGGTTGGCCGGTCAGGAGAGAAATCCATTTTGTCCTTCTCCATTTACGGAGCCTTTTTGAGAATTCGTCCTGCCGAGGCAGATGGCGTGGCTTTCGAGAACCGGAGCGCAGCGGACATTTAGTCCGTGAGCACCGGAAGCGCAGAAAGCCGCGTCAGGTGTCCGGCAGGGCAGAATTATCGAGAAGGCTCAGCGGATCATGTAGACCTTCTTGATTGTCTCATGGACGGTGCAGACGCCCTTCCAGTCCTGCGGGAAGAACGCTGCCGTATCCGGCTCGATCTCGATGACCTCGCCGGATTCATGCACATAGGTGCAGCGCCCTTCGAGGAAATGGCAGAACTCGTCGCGGGTGACATGGCAGTGCCATTTGCCCGGAGTGCAGACCCAAAGCCCGCATTCGGAGCGGCCTTCCGGCCCCTTGTACAGCAGCTTGCCCGAGGTATGGGATTGGCCCTCGATCATGGTCGGGATGACGCCCCAGTCGACGAGGTCGGTAATGGTAAGCGGGGATTTCATGATGGGGGTTGTCATATCGATTCCTTGGAAATGGGTGCTCAGCGGCACATGAAGGCCTTGGTCAGCGTTTGCGTGATGATGGAGATGCCGGTCCAGCCGGCGGGGAAGAATACCAGCGTGCCGGCCTCGACCGCGATCTCCTCGCCGTCGCCATGGACATAGCTGCCGCGTCCCGACAGGAAGTGGCAGAATTCGTCGGCGCCAAAGGTGACCTTGCGCGTGCCCGGCGTGCACGCCCACAGGCCGCATTCGCTCGATCCGTCCGGGTTCTGCGCCAGGATCTTGCCCGAAGCGCGCGGCGAACCGGCGAGCGTGTTGCTGCCCGCGCCCCAGTCTTCCAATTCCACGGCCGAAGCCTTCGGCCAGTGCGGTGTCGACATGTCATCAAGCTCCGTGGTCACGCCAGCATGTAGACGTTGCGCATCGTCTCATGCACGGTGCATTCGCCTCTCCAGCCGGCAGGGAACATGACCACGGTGCCGGTGGAGACTTCTATCACCTCACCGACATCCGACCGGTAGGTCGCGCGGCCGGCGACGAAATGGCACAATTCGTCGCGCGGGATACTGAGGCGCCAGCGGCCTGGCGTGCAGACCCAGATGCCGGATTCCGGCTGGTTGTTTGGCCCTTTGTGCACGAGCCTGCCGGTGGAGCGCGAAGCGCCGTCCAGCGCGTCAGGTTGGACGCCCCAGTCGACGAGGTCGGTTCGGGTGGTGGCCTGGTGGAGGTGTGGGGCGGAGGAGGTCATGAGCGTGCTCCATCATTTGGGCGCTCAATCCCGCCCCGTTTTCGCTCTACGAGGCCCCCCTCTGTCCTGCCGGACATCTCCCCCTCAAGGGGGGAGATTGGCAACTTTGGCTTCTGTGTCTCTTCTTCAGCGTTGAAAATTGGCGAAAGCCGCCGCGAAATCCAATCTCCCCCCTTGAGGGGGAGATGGCCGGCAGGCCAGAGGGGGGCGCCTGGGCTCCGCATCTCAATCACAGCAGCGTCTCCAACAACCCGGCCGCTTTCTCCGGCCCATTCTGCGCGTGCATCTGCGCCGATGTCTTCGCCAGCTTGGCTTTCATCGCCGGGTCGGTCAGGCAGGTCTCGATCTTGGCAACCAGCTCGGCATCGGTCCAGTCGTAGCGCGGCATGCCGAAGCCGTGGCCGGTTTCCTCGACGCGGGTGGCGTTGTCGTGGCCATCCCAGACATAGGGCATGATCTGTCT
>NZ_RZRR01000462.1:0-4382 GCF_003998555.1 Mesorhizobium sp. M7A.F.Ca.CA.002.09.1.1
AGACCGCCGACGGGATCGCAGGCTTCGAGCTTCGTCCGATCAAGGGCATCCTGCCGACGTTCCAGCCTGGAGCTCATATCGACGTCCACATGCCCAATGGCGAGATCAGGCAGTATTCGATCACCAACGGTCCTGGTGAAACCGACAGCTTCACCATCGGCGTCAAGCTGGAACGGGACTCCAAGGGTGGCTCGAAATGCATGCATGAGACGGTGCGAGAGGGCGACGTGCTGGCGATTTCCGAGCCACGCAACAACTTCCCGCTGCGCCGCGATGCGATCAAGACGCTGTTCGTCGCCGGCGGCATCGGCATCACGCCGCTGCTCGCCATGGCGCAGGCGCTGAAGAACCAGGAGCTTGCGCACGAGCTGCATTATTTCGCGCAAGGCGAGGAACACCTCGCCTTTGCCGATCGGCTGAAGCATCTCGGCGATGCGCTGAAGCCGCATCTCGGCCTCTCGCCCGACGCGACCGGCGCCGAGCTTCGACAACTCCTCGCCGGTTATCGCAATGGCATGCATCTCTACATCTGCGGCCCGGGACCGATGCTGGAAGCCGCGCGCAAGATCGCGGCCGAGCAGGGCTGGCCGGATAGCGCCGTCCATTTCGAGTACTTCAAGAACACCAACAAGATCGACGACAGTTCGAGCTTCGAGGTCGCGCTGGCGCGCTCCTGCGTCACGCTTCAGGTGCCGGCGGGCAAGACGATCATGCAGGTCATGCGCGAAAGCGGCATCGATGTTCCGTCGTCTTGCGAGCAAGGCGCCTGCGGCACTTGCGTGGCGACGGTGATCGAGGGCGAACCGGACCATCAGGACGTCTACCTCAACGATGCCGAGAGGAAGGCCGGAACCAAGATCATGACCTGCGTTTCGCGCGCCAAATCGGCACGCCTCGTGCTGGACATCTAACTGTTTGTTTTACGCAATTCCGGACGGAAAACCGTTACACACTTTTCCTGGAATTGCTTTAGGAGCCGCCGATGATCACGCTTTACGACTACGAACTGTCGGGCAATTGCTACAAGCTGCGGCTGCTGATGAGTTTTCTCGGCATCGACTACAAGACCGTGCCGGTCGACTTCTACCCCGGCCGCGAACACAAGTCGGAATGGTTCCTGAAACTCAATCCGCTTGGCCAGCTGCCGGTCATCGAGGATGAAGAGCTGATCTTGCGCGATGCCCAAGCGATCCTTGTCTATCTCGCCTCGAAATACGATCCGTCGGGCACCTGGTATCCGCGGGACAATCCCGCTCTGCTGGGCGAGATCAGCCAGTGGCTGGCCTTTGCAGACGGTATCACTTCGACGGCGTCGGCCGCCCGCCTGCACGATGCGCTGTTTTATGACTTCGATATCGACGCCGCGCGTGCCGGCGCGCATCGCCTTTTCCGTATCCTCGACGAGCATCTGTGGTTCGGCGAACAGCAGGGCCGCAACTGGATCTGTTCGGCCAGTCACCCGACCATCGCCGACATCGCCTGTTTTCCTTACATCATCCTGTCGGAGGAAGGCGGTGTTCCGCGCCAGGACTATCCGGCTATTCGGCGCTGGTGCGACCGTGTCAAGCGCATCAAGGGCTTCACCGTCATGTCGGGTGTGTTTCCCGCCGGCCCCGGCAAGATCGCCGCATAGTCTGATCATAAGCGCCGCGTTCTGGCCCGGCAAAATAGAGATTTGGGAGAGAAAAAGAATGAAAACCCGCGCCGCTGTCGCTGTCGCCGCCGGAAAGCCGCTGGAGATCATGGAGGTCGACCTCGAGGGCCCGCGCGAGGGCGAAGTGCTGGTCGAGATCAAGGCGACAGGCATTTGCCACACCGACGAATTCACACTGTCGGGCGCCGATCCGGAAGGTCTGTTTCCGGCCATCCTCGGCCATGAAGGTGCCGGCGTCGTCGTCGATGTCGGCAAGGGTGTCACCTCGCTCAAGAAGGGCGACCACGTCATCCCGCTCTATACGCCCGAATGCCGCCAGTGCCCGTCCTGCCTGTCGAGAAAGACGAACCTCTGCACGGCGATCCGCGCCACGCAGGGCCAGGGCCTGATGCCCGATGGTTCGTCGCGCTTCTCGATCGGCAAGGACAAGATCTTTCACTATATGGGCTGCTCGACCTTCTCCAACTTCACCGTGCTGCCCGAGATCGCACTGGCCAAGGTCAACCCCGACGCGCCCTTCGACAAGATCTGCTACATCGGCTGCGGCGTCACCACCGGCATCGGTGCCGTGATCAACACCGCCAAGGTCGAGATCGGCGCCACCGCGGTCGTCTTCGGCCTCGGCGGCATCGGCCTCAATGTCATCCAGGGCCTGAAACTTGCCGGCGCCGACATGATCATCGGCGTCGATTTGAACAACGACAAGAAGGAGTGGGGCGAGCGCTTCGGCATGACGCATTTCGTCAATCCGAAGGAGATCGACGGCGATGTCGTGCCCTACCTCGTCAACATCACCAAGCGTGGCGCCGACCAGATCGGCGGCGCCGACTACACATTCGACTGCACGGGGAGCACCAAGGTCATGCGTCAGGCGCTCGAAGCCTCGCATCGCGGCTGGGGCAAGTCGGTGGTCATCGGCGTTGCCGGCGCCGGCCAGGAGATCTCGACCAGGCCGTTCCAGCTGGTCACCGGCCGCACCTGGATGGGCACCGCCTTCGGCGGCGCGCGCGGCCGCACCGATGTGCCGAAGATCGTCGACTGGTACATGGACGGCAAGATCCAGATCGACCCGATGATCACCCACACGCTCAAGCTCGAGGACATCAACAAGGGTTTCGATCTCATGCATGCCGGGGAGAGCATTCGCAGCGTCGTGGTTTACTGACCGGCTCACACGACACGCTCGCGTCGAAGGCTCTGTGTTCCCAAAATACCGTGCCTCCCCGACATCGGGCGTTAGGCCGGCGGCGCGACTGACATTCCGGATGTCCGCGCCGCCGGTCGGTTCGACCCCACCTGATCCGCCCGGGTTGCCGCGATCATGGTCGATGCCGTAGACACCGGCCCATTGGCGTTTGAAATCCGTGGAGAGGGAATATGCCGGAACCCATGAAGACCATCTCCCAGGCAAAATCCCATGGCGGAGTGCAGGGCATCTATTCGCACCTGTCGACGAGTTGCTGCTGCGACATGACGTTTGCCGTTTTCGTGCCTCCACAGGCCCGGGAAACGCCTTGCCCCGTGGTGTGGTATTTGTCGGGACTGACCTGCACCCATCAAAATGTCATGGACAAAGGCGAATACAGGCGCATGGCCGCCGAACTTGGCCTGATCGTCGTCTGTCCAGACACCAGTCCGCGCGGCGCCGACATCCCTGATGACAAGGACAATTGGCAGTTTGGCGGCGGCGCCGGCTTTTATCTTGATGCAACGCAGGAGCCTTATGCGAAGAACTACCGGATGTATTCCTACCTCGTCGAGGAACTACCCACGCTGATCGCCGCTAATTTTCCGGCAGACATGTCGCGCCAAGCCATAACGGGCCATTCGATGGGCGGACACGGCGCGCTGACGATTGCTTTGAAAAACCCGCAGCGGTTCAGGAGTTGCTCGGCATTTGCGCCGATCGTGCAGCCAAGCGCTGCCGGCTGGTCAAGGCCGGCTTTCGAAAAATATCTCGGCACGGATGAGGCCTCGTGGCGGGCCTACGACGCTACTTCGCTTGTTGAAGACGGGCGCCGCTTCCCGGAATTTCTCGTCGATCAGGGAACATCGGACGGGTTCCTGAATGACGGGCTGAGACCCTGGCTTTTGGAGGCGGCCTGCGCCAAAGCCGGCATTCCGCTGACGTTGCGCATGCAGGACGGATACGACCATTCGTATTTCTTCATTTCGACATTCATGGACGACCATTTGAGATGGCATGCGGAATGGCTTGCATAGGTCGAGGTCCGAGCGATGCAATCGGATTAATCCTCGTCCAAGCGAGGAACGCGTTACTCTTTCTCGTCTCTACCGGGGCGAGGAACACGATGGCGCCGCATTGAAATTATTGAACAATTTCAACCGGAAGCGCTACCAACGCGTATAAATTTTTAGCCATTTCCATGGTTTAACTGGATTTTGGTAGCGGGAGAGGGACTTGAACCCCCGACCCCAGGATTATGATTCCCGTGCTCTAACCAACTGAGCTACCCCGCCAGGGCGGCGAAAGGCCCGAAATCCGCCTCAAATCGAAGGGCATGTCGGGGGCGTTCGCCAAGGTCGCGCGGATATAAGGTTGGGAAGGTGAGCCTGTCAAGCTTCGAAGCAACCGGCTTGCCGGCTTATCGTCATTATCGAAAAGCTTTGCCGCGGCGACATTTGGTTGTCGCCGCCGGGGTTGAGTTCGAAGGGGCACGTCGCTATGTCTCGGCCACGAGTTTTTAGAGTTTGAAACAGATGAAGC
>NZ_RZRR01000463.1:0-4374 GCF_003998555.1 Mesorhizobium sp. M7A.F.Ca.CA.002.09.1.1
CGGCAGGACGCCGGTGCCACGGCAAGGAGTTCAGTGCGCAATGGCAACGATCACCCCGCAGAAGAAGTCCACCGCTGCGCGTCACGGTTTCAAGACCGGCGAGTACATCGTCTACCCGGCGCATGGCGTCGGCCAGATCGTCTCGATCGACGAGCAGGAAGTTGCTGGACACAAGCTGGAACTGTTCGTCATCGACTTCTCGAAGGACAAGATGCGCCTGAAGGTGCCGGTCGCCAAGGCGACCTCCATCGGCATGCGCAAGCTGTCGGAAGAGGATTATGTCGAGCGCGCGCTGAAGGTCGTGCAGGGCCGCGCCCGCGTCAAGCGCACCATGTGGTCGCGCCGCGCCCAGGAATATGATGCGAAGATCAATTCGGGCGACCTGATCTCGATCTCGGAAGTCGTGCGTGACCTCTACCGCGCCGACAACCAGCCGGAGCAGTCCTATTCCGAGCGTCAGCTCTACGAGGCGGCGCTCGACCGCATGGCCCGCGAGATCGCGGCCGTCAACCGCATGTCGGAAACCGAAGCCGTGCGCCTAATCGAGGTCAACCTCAACAAGGGCCCTAAGCGTGGCGCCAAGGCCGACAATGAAGAGGCCGAGCAGGAAGAAGCTGCCTGATCTTTCTCACCTTTCGAGAAATCCTGCGTGAAACGATTGGAGGCTCCGGTTTGACCGGGGCCTCTTTTGCTTTCGGGCGGCAGCTTCGATGTTGGTAGGCCCTGCGCACCAGCGTGCTGCATCGCGGCTTGCCGGCGCGCCGAGCCGTCGAGCGCGCGTTTCGTTTTAACGTGTGTCGCCACTTATCGCCTTGCCGCCAAAGCAGACCGCGGTAATGGTCTCGCGCAATTCCTCGTCGGCGATCGGCTTGTGCAGGATGCGGCTGCCGCTGGCGCTGATCTCCTTGAGGCGCGCCGGCGACGTATCGCCAGTAATGATGATGGTCGGGACAAGCCGGCCGATATGGGCGTGAAGCGCACGGATCGCGTCGGTGCCGGTGGTGTCATTCTCGAGACGGTAGTCTGCGATGATCAGGTCGACCGGCGCATCGCCGGCAGCCAGCGCCGCCGTATGGGCCTCCTGCGCCTCTGCGGCGGAGCGGCCGGGATAGACACGATGTCCCTCCAGGCTGAGCAAGCGCACCATGGCATCGAGAACGTCGCCCTCGTCCTCGACCACCATGATGCCGGCGGCACTGCTGGCCGGCGATGTCGTGTCGACCTCCAAGCGAGCTTGCACCGCGCCGGCCTTCGCGACGGTGATGGAAAACAGGGAACCGCGCCCGGACGTCGAAGCCAATTTCAGGGGGTGCCCCAACAGCTCGGCGGTGCGGCGAACGATGGCGAGCCCGAGTCCCAGGCCTTGCGTGCGGTCCCGCGCCGGGTTCTGCAACTGCACGAACTCCTCGAAGACCATCCCCTGCTGATCGGCGGGGATGCCGGGGCCGCTGTCGAGGACCTGTATCTCCACACATGCGCCGCGCCGGCGACAGCCCAGCAGGACACCACCTTGCTTGGTGTAGCGAAGGGCATTCGAGATCAGGTTGTTGAGGATGCGCTTCAACATCATCGGGTCGCTGTCGACGTAGAGACTGCTGTCTACCACGCGCCACGTAAGTCCGCGTTGTTTTGCCTCGGCGGCGAATTCATTGCGAAGATCACCAAAGAGGTCGCGCAGCGGCACCGCCTCGCTCGCGACCGTGACGATGCCCGCATCGAGCCGCGAGATATCGAGCAAAGCGTTGAGCAGCCCACTGAAGTTGCTGACAACCGATTTCGCCCGGCTGGCCAGATCGCGCGCCTCGCCGGAGGGTACGTCGCCGCGCTGCCCCAATATGGCAAGCGTCGAGACCAGCAGGCTCAGGGCATGGATCGGTTGGCGCAGATCGTGACTCGCCGCCGCCAGAAAACGCGTCTTGGCACGGTCGGCGGTCTGCGCCCTGTCGCGTTCCTCTTGCAGGTGCTCGACCAGCGTTTCGTTCTCCAGTCGCAGGCTGACGGTTTCGCGCAGCATGCGGTAGGTGATACGGCAGTAGTAGAAATTGATCGCCACCAGCGATGCGAGCAGGAACAGGAAGGCGCCGGAAATATCGCTTTGGGTGGTCAAGCAGCGCAAGGCGACCGGCACCACCGTGGCCAGGATGGAACCGACCAGCGCCGGCGGAAAGGCCGACAGCGACGGCACCGTACCGCAGACGAGACCAGTCAGGACGATGACCGTGAAGGACAGCACGATCGGCGCCTCGGGCATAAAGCCGACCCAGCCAAGCACCCCCCACAGAAGGCCCGACATACAGGAAAACGCCGTGGCCAGCCATGCCCAGCGCAAGATCGAGCCGCGATCCCTTGAGCGGCTGAAAAAACGGCGCGACGCCAGCACCCGGATAGCCGTCAGCAGATACAGCGCCGCCAGCCAGCCGATCAGCCAATTGGCGGAAACGGCCGTTCTCAGAACATAGACCGCCGCCATCGAGATCACGATGTTGGAGATGACCACGCCGTAGGAATTGCGATACAGGAGTTCGACCAGGGCCTGGCGTATCTTGTCTTCCTGCATCGAATCCCTCCAATTGTCCCAAGTAATTCTCCGGCCGGTCTTCCCCGGTACCGTTGATCTACCGGCAACCTGTTTCGCATAAGTTGGCGATCGATCCATATACGCCGCTGCAGCCCTGGATGGTGCCCCGATGAACCGCTCGCTCACCGCCATACTCGCCGACGACCATGCCATCGTGCGCGAGGGGCTGAAGTTGCTTATCTCGGCTATGGACAATGTCTCGGTCGTCGCCGAGGCTGCGGATGGCGAGGCGCTGCTTGGCCAGCTGCGAAGCACGCGCGCCGACCTTTTGATCCTCGACCTCGGCATGCCAGGTGTGGCCGGGATGCAGTTTATCGCCACCATCAGGACCTTGGCGCCACGCCTGCGGATCGTGGTGCTGACGGCCAATGTCGAGCCGAGGACAGTACGCGCCGCGCTCAGCGCCGGCGCCAACGCCTACCTGACCAAGGATGGCGATCCCGAGGAACTCGGCGCTGCCATCGAAGCGGTCAAGAACGGAGGCACCTATCTGGCGAAAACCGTTCGCTTCGCGGTCAGCGATATAGGCAGGGAAAGCGAGCCGATAGCCGCGCAGGAAATCCTGTCCCCGGTACCGCTGACGCGGCGCGAACGGCAGATCCTTCAACTGGTGGCGCAAGGCATGATCACGCGCGACATCGCCGAACGACTGGGCATCAGCCTGCCGACCGCTCGCAAACATCGCGAAAATCTGATGGGCAAGCTCAGTCTCCACAACACCGCCGAACTGACCGCCTACGCGGTTCGTCTGGGATTGCCCACCGGCTGATATCGCAGCCGCTACAATGGGCAACCCGGCAACGGCCCCTTAACCATCGGCAGATTAGCCAAACCCGATCATCATCCAAATACGGCATCCGCCGTATGTTTTCGGCCTGCCCCCCGGCCTACTCCTCCCACGGCTTGATCACATGGGAGGAGCTGTCATGCCATCGCTGGATCTCTGGATTCCGTTCGCCCTCGCAACACTCGCCTTCGCCTGCATGCCAGGACCGGCGATTCTCTACATGACAGCGCAGACGCTGGCCCATGGCCGTCAGGCGGGATTGATGGCGGCACTGGGTGTCCATCTTGGTTGTTACGTGCACATCCTGGCCGCGGCGGTCGGGCTCGCCGCACTGATGGAACACGCGCCGGTCGCTTTCTTGGTGATCCGATGGGCGGGCGCCGCATATCTCATTTCGCTGGGCCTTGCCATGTTCCTGGGCTGGAACCGGATGGGCGAGGATGGTGCCAGGCCGGCCCCGAACACATTTCGCGACAGCATGGTCGTCGAGATCCTCAATCCCAAGACGGCACTGTTCTTCCTGACCTTCCTGCCGCAGTTCGTGGATCCGTCAGCCGGCATGGCCGTCGGGTTGCAGTTCCTCATCCTCGGCATCATCGTCAATCTCATCTTCTCGATGGCCGACCTTGCGGCGGTCGGCATCGCCTCCCTCGCCCTTGGCCGGTTCACTGGCGCCGGATGGGTGATCCCAAAGACATGCGGTTCGATCCTCATCGGACTTGGCGTGGCGCTCGTCAGCCATCATATCTGAACCTGCAAATGAAGAGCCGCGATTTCGAGGGAGATCTGACGGTGAAATTTCAGCGGCTGCTGGCGGCAAGGCCCGATATGCCGAAGGATGGCTGACGGCCTGCTCGCGCATCCGGCAAGATATACCGGAACCGGCGCGCCTTCGGGGCCATCGCCCGAATTCTACAGACCCTAGGCCGCGCCTACCCGCCGCCGCCTTCCTTCTCAGCCTCCTGCTTCAGCGTCGCAATGAACCGCTTCGTCCGTTGCTGCTCCGGAT
>NZ_RZRR01000464.1:0-4374 GCF_003998555.1 Mesorhizobium sp. M7A.F.Ca.CA.002.09.1.1
CGGTTGCCCTGCTCGATGGTGAGTGCGGCGATCACCGCCGCCTGCATGTCGGCGCCTTCGATCGCCTCGCCGCATTCGATCGGCAGCATGCGGTCCGACCAGGCGATCTGATGGAACTGGGCCGCCAGGAAGCCGCGCCGCGGCGTCGCCTCGAAGGCCGCGATCAGCGCCTTCGGCACAGTCCCCCGGCCGCGCAGACGCAGCAGAAAGGCGGCAAAACCTTCGCGGTCGTCGATCGGGAGGCCCTGGTTCATGCGAGCGCCTTGCTCAGTTGGTCACGGATTTCATGGGCGGTAAGGTCGAGCTGCAGCGGCGTCACCGACACCAGCCGGTTGCGCAAGGCGTAGAGGTCGGTGCCTTGCTTGCCTTCGACCGGCTCGCGGCCGAAACGCAACCAGTAGTAAGGCAGGCCGCGCCCGTCACGGCGCTCGTCGACCCACAGGGAGTGCACGAGCTTGCCCTGCGAGGTGACCACCGTGCCTGCGACTTCCTCGGGCGTGCAGTTGGGAAAATTGACGTTGAGCAGCACGCCGTCCGGCAATGGCGTCGCGACAAGTTTCTTCAGCAGCGCCGGCGCCAGCGCCTCCGTCGTCTCGTAGGGCACGACGCGATCTTCGCCGACATAGCTGTACCCCTGGCTGAGCGCGATCGAGCGAATGCCGAGCAGCGCGCCCTCCATGGCGCCGGCGACGGTGCCGGAATAGGTGACATCGTCGGCGATGTTGGCGCCCGAATTGATGCCGGACAGGATCAGGTCGGGTGCGCCAGGCAGGATCTTCTTGACGCCCATGATGACGCAATCGGTCGGCGTGCCGCGCACGGCAAAATGCTTCTCGCCAATCTTGCGCAGCCGCAGCGGCTCCGAGATCGACAGCGAATGCGCATAGCCGGACTGGTCCTGCTCGGGCGCCACCACCCAGACATCGTCGGACAGCGTACGTGCGACGCGTTCGAGCGACGCCAGGCCCTCGGCATGAATGCCGTCGTCATTGGTCAGGAGGATACGCATTATTTCGCTTCGATCTTTTCCAGACCGCCCATGTAAGGCCGCAGCACTTCAGGAATGGTTACGCTGCCATCCTCGTTCTGGTAGTTTTCGATGACGGCGATGAGCGCGCGACCAACGGCTGTGCCCGAGCCGTTGAGCGTGTGGACGAAGCGGTTGCCCTTGCCGTCCCTGTCCTTGTAGCGGGCGTCCATGCGGCGTGCCTGGAAATCGCCGCACACCGAGCAGGACGAGATCTCGCGATAGGCGTTCTGGCCGGGCAGCCAGACCTCGATGTCATAGGTCTTGCGTGCGCCAAAACCCATGTCGCCGGTGCACAGCGTCATGGTGCGGAACGGCAGGCCGAGCCGCTTCAGCACTTCCTCGGCGCATTGCGTCATCCGCTCATGCTCGGCAAGTGACGATTCCTGATCGGTGATCGACACCAGCTCGACCTTGTAGAACTGATGCTGGCGCAGCATGCCGCGCGTGTCGCGCCCGGCCGAGCCCGCTTCCGAACGGAAGCACGGTGTCAGCGCGGTGTAGCGCAGCGGCAGTTTTTCATGCGCGGTGATTTCCTCACGCACAAGGTTGGTGAGTGGGACCTCGGCGGTGGGAATCAGGCCAAGCCTGCCCTCCCCGTGCGGCGTAAAGAACAGATCTTCCTCGAACTTCGGCAATTGGTTGGTGCCGAACAAAACATCGTCCTTGACCATCAGCGGCGGAATGACTTCCTCGTAGCCATGCTCGGTCGTGTGCAAATCGAGCATGAACTGGCCGAGCGCGCGTTCCATCCGCGCCAGCCCGCTTTTCAGCACGGTGAAGCGCGAGCCTGACAGCTTTGCCGCGCGCTCGAAATCCATCATGCCGAGCGCTTCGCCGATCTCGAAATGCTCCTTCACCCAGTTCGGCCGCGTCGGCACCTTGCCGACGATGTGCTTGACGACATTGTCGTGCTCGTCCTTGCCGACAGGCACGTCGTCGAACGGCACGTTGGGCAGCACCGCCAACGCATCGTTCAGCGCCTTGTCCAGCTCGCGTTCGCGCGCCTCGCCGTTCTGGATGAAGACCTTGATCTCGCCGACTTCGGCTTTCAGCGTCTCGGCCAGGGCAGCATCGCCCGAACGCATGGCGTTGCCGATCTCTTTCGACGCGGCATTGCGGCGCTCCTGCTTGGTCTGTAGCTCGGTAACGTGTTCGCGCCGCGCCTCGTCCGAGGCGATCAGCCCGCCGACCGTGGACTGCGCCTCGTCAGCCGACCACGAGCGCTTCACCAGCGCCTCGACAAGGGCCTTCGGGTTGTCGCGAATCCATTTGATGTCAAGCATGGTTTGAACGCTCCGGGGTAGCATGTCGCCCAAAGTGCGCAGCGGTTTGGGACAACGACATGCTTCAAACAAAACTGAAACGCATCGCTTTCAGTGCGATGCGTTTCAGCCAGAGGGCGTAAACCGCATCCTCGATCGATGCAAGATGGGGCATGGGGAACGCAAGCATGCGATCACGCTTTGACGCGCTTTCGGCTGAAGGCGGGGGAGAGCCTGAAATAAAAAACCCGCCTCTACGGCGGGTCGCTGGCGCAAGTCAGCACCATACCGAGAATCATAGCATAGCTGCCCTCACCAGGTCAAGAAAAAATTCCTATCGAGACTGGCCAGACGCGGCGGCGCCGTTCAGGTGGAGGACGCGTCCGCCGGCTTCTTCTCGGCGACCTCTTCCGCCGCGTCCTGCTTCTCGCGTGCCACGCGCTGCTTTTCCTGATCGCGCTCGATCAGCCGGGCAGCCCAGATGGAGACCTCGTAGAGAAGGATGGTCGGAATGGCGAGGCCGATCTGGCTCATCGGATCGGGCGGCGTCAGCACCGCCGCGACGACGAAGGCGATGACGATCGCCCATTTGCGCTTCTCGGCCAGCCCCTTGGACGACAGCATGCCGACGCGTGTCATCAGGCTGGTCACCACCGGCAGTTGGAACACCAGGCCGAAGGAGAAGATCAGCGTCATGATCAGGCTGAGATATTCCGACACCTTTGGCAGCAGTGAAATCTGCACCTGATCGTCGGTGCCGGCCTGCTGCATGGCGAGGAAGAACCACATCACCATCGGCGTGAAGAAGAAATAGACCAGCGACGCACCCATCAGGAACAGGATTGGCGACGCGATCAGGAACGGCAGGAAGGCGTTGCGCTCGTTCTTGTAGAGGCCGGGCGCGATGAATTTGTAGATCTGCGTGGCGATCAGCGGAAAGGCGATCACCATGCCGCCGAACATGGCGAGCTTGACCTGCGTGAAGAAGAATTCCTGCGGCGCCGTGTAGATCAGCTCGACCTTGTGCGGATCGAGGCCTGCCCACTGCGTCGCCCATTTGAACGGGACGACCAGAAGGTTGAACAGCTTCTTGGCGAAGAAGAAACAGACCAGGAAGGCAACGAAGAAACCGCCCAGCGACCAGATCAGCCGCCGGCGCAGCTCGATCAGATGCTCCATCAGCGGCGCCGACGATTTCTCGATCTCGTCCTTTTCGGTGTCCGAAACGCTCACTTGGCGGCTCCAGCCGTCTTCTTGGCCGCCGGCTTCTTGGCCGCAGCAGGTTTCGGTTCGATTTTCGCCCCCGTCTTGGTCGCTACGGTCTTGGACGCGATCACCTTGGCCGCAGCGGGCGTCTTGGCCCTGGGCGTTTCAGGCATTGCCGCCGTCACCGGCTTCGCTGGCACCTTGGGCGCAGGCGTGGCCTTAGCGGTGACCGTTTTTGCAGGAGCTTTAGCGCCATTTGCCGAAGCCTTTATAGCCGGCGTCGCCCTTGACGGTGCAGGCTTGGCTGCCTTCTTCGCCGTGGACGCCTTCGGCGCCACGACGGGTGTCGTCGGCACTGATGACGTCACCACCGATTCGTCGGTCATCGCCGGGAAAATCGGCGCTGCCGGCGCTGCTTCCGGTCCGTTGACGCCGGGCATGGTCGTTGCACCGTTCTTCAGCGGCTCGGCCGCCTGCGGGGTCGAAGCGGCTGGCGTTGCCGGATCGGCTGCCGGCTTCGGCTTCATCGCCGCGTCGACGCCGGAGCGAACGTCGGCCGCGGCCTGTTCGAACGGATTGAGCTGCTTCCTGATCTCGGCCATCGGGCTCATGCCCCTGAGCTCGTCGACGGACTTCTTGACGTCGTCGAGCTCGGCTTCCTTCAGCGCCTCGTTGAACTGTTTCTGGAAATCGGATGCCATGGCGCGCAGCTTCGCCGTCGTGCGGCCGAAGGTGCGCAGCATATTGGGCAAATCCTTGGGCCCGACGACCACGATCATGACGATCGCGATGACCAGCATTTCGGTCCAGCCGACTTCAAACATGACACTCTGTTCCGACTAGAACCTTTGGGCTCAGCTCTTGCTGGCCTTTTCC
>NZ_RZRR01000465.1:0-4365 GCF_003998555.1 Mesorhizobium sp. M7A.F.Ca.CA.002.09.1.1
GCCGTGCAGGATCGCCGCGTCCGCGGTCTCCAGCGCCACGTCGGTGCCGCCGCCCATGGCAATGCCAATGTCGGCGGCCGCGAGCGCCGGCGCGTCGTTGATGCCGTCACCGACCTTGGCGACCTTGAAACCCTCGCGCTGCAATTCGCCGACGATGCGCTGCTTGTCCTGGGGCAACAGCTCCGCTCGCGCCTCGATGCCGAGCGAAGCGGCGATGGCTTGCGCCGTGCGGCGGTTGTCGCCGGTCAGCATCACCGCGCGGATGCTCTCGGCCTTCAGCGCCGCGATCCCGGCCGCAGCATCCGGCCGCGGCTCGTCGCGCATGGCAATCAGCCCGGCCACCACGCCATCGGCGACCAGCACTGACACCGTCTTGCCCTGGCCGTTGAGGCTGTCGACGGCGAGGCGCTGCGCTTGCGTCATGTCGGCGCGTTCGCCCGCCGCCTGGCCGGAGCCGAGGAAGACGGCGACGCCGCCAACGCTGCCCTCGACACCCTTGCCCGAGATTGCCTTCGCCGCGAGAGCCGGCGGCACCGGCGCCTTGTCGGCCTTGGCCCGGTCCAGGATCGCCATCGCCAACGGATGGCTGGAGCCCTGCTCCAGTGCTGCCGCCAGCGCCAGCACGGTGCGTTCATCCCTTCCATACGCCACGATGTCGGTGACGGCAGGCTTGCCTGCGGTCAGCGTACCGGTCTTGTCGAAGGCGACCGCCGTGATCCGGCGAAAGCCTTCCAGCACCGCACCGCCTTTCATCAATAGGCCACGCCGCGCACCGGTCGCAAGGCCCGCGGCGATCGCCGCCGGGGTCGAGATGACCAGCGCGCAGGGGCAGCCGATCAGCAGGATCGCCAAGCCCTTGTAGATCCATTCGTTCCAGTCGCCGCCGGCAAGCAGCGGCGGCAACAATGCCACCAGCGCACCGACCGCCAGCACCGCCGGCGTGTAGGTGCGCGAGAAGCGGTCGATGAAGCGCTCTGTCGGCGCCTTGGCCTCCTGCGCCTCCTCCACCAGCCGCACGATTCGGGCGATGGTGTTGTCGGAAGCGGCCGCCGTCACCCGCACCTTGAGCACGCCATCGGTGCTGATCGTGCCGGCAAAGACGGCGTCCGCAACGCCCTTGCGCTTCGGCGTGCTCTCGCCGGTCACCGGCGCCTCGTCGATTTCGCTCGCGCCCTCGATGATCTCGCCATCGGCCGGGATGCGGGCGCCCGGCCGCACCAGGATGATGTCGCCGACCGCAAGGTCTTCGGCGGGACACTCCGATGTGCCGCCTGCGCGCTCGACCAAGGCCGTCTTCGGCACCAGATCGGCAAGTCCCTGGATGCTCGCCCGCGCCCGGCCGGCGGCGACACCCTCCAGAAGCTCGCCGATCAGGAAGAGCACCACCACGGCGGCGGCCTCTTCAGTGGCACCGATCATCACGGCGCCTATCGCCGCGATGGTCATCAGCATCTCGATCGAAAACGGCGTGCCGGCCAATGCCGCCATCAGCGCGCGCCGTGCGATCGGCACCAGGCCGACCAACAGCGCGGCCAGGAACACCCCGCGTTCCGCCACCGGGAACAGATGGCCGATGCCGTATGCGGCGAGAAGCGCTGCCGCGCAGGCGAGCGTCAGCACCGCCCGGCGGGAACGCCACCACGCCTGCCCCGTCTCGGAATGGCCATGATCGGGATCGGGATCGTGGCTCGCATGATCGTGGCCTTCATGGTCATTGTGGACGTGATCGGCGTGCGCCTTGTCTGACATCGGCGATACATGTGCCTCTGCCCTGACGATGCCGTAGCCGAGCCGAGCCACCTGCTGCAGCACCCTGCCTTCCGGCAACGCGCCGCCATGGCTGACCGTCATGCTGGCACCGGTCACCGAAACCGAGACATCGGCGACGCCGTCTAGGCGACGCACCGCCGTATCGATCTTGGTTGCGCAAGAGGCGCAATCCATGCCGCCGATCTTGAACCGCGTCTGCCTGATTTTTACCTGGTCGAGGGGCGCCGTCATCACATCACCTGTCTGTCTTGCCCGCGCGGCGTCGCCGCATGGGTCTTGAACGCTGATGTCAGGCACTGTAATTGCTCTAGTCACTAGAGCTTCAAGAGGCAATTCATGTTTTCGATCGGTGATCTCTCGCGCCGCACCGGGGTCAAGGTGCCGACCATCCGCTACTACGAGCAGATGGGCCTTGTTGCCGCACCCGAGCGCTCGGAAGGCAACCAGCGCCGCTATTCCAGGCAGGAGCTGGAGCGGTTGGCCTTCATCCGCCACGCCCGCGATCTCGGTTTCGCCGTCGAGGACATCCGCTCTCTGATCGATTTGAGCGGCCACCCCGAGCAACCCTGCGGCCACGCCGACAAGATCGCCGAGGAGCAACTGATCTCGGTGCGGGAAAAGATTGCCCAGTTGAAGCGGCTCGAGGCCGAGCTCGAACGCATCGCCACGTGCTGCAATGGCCAGACGGTCGGCGACTGCTACGTCATCCGCGCGCTGTCGGATCATGCGCTGTGCGCCGATGAGCATGGTTGAGATACATCCTACAGCTCGATCCGGAACCGCAAACTTTCCGCTCCGCCATAGGCGGCGTCCTCGAAAAAGCGTTCGACGAGCTTGCCGCCATTGGCCAGGATCACCTTGTGCGAGGCCGGATTGCCCGGTTTGGCGGTGATCTCGACGTGAGCCAGGCCGACCGCCCTCGCCTCCTCCAGCATCAGGCGCAGCGCCTGTGTAGCGTAGCCGCGCCGCCGCTTCCACGGCACCACCGCATAGCCGATATGGCCGAGCACATGCGGCGGCAGGTCCGACGTACCCTTCTGCCAGCGAAAGCCGATCGAGCCCGACGCCTCGCCGTCCCAGATCCAGCGGCGGAAGCCTGGCAGGCGCGGCACCTTTTTGCCGTCAGGCAAGGTGATCGGACCGCCCCTGGCCTGGGGATCATCGAGGTCGGCGAGAAAAGCCACGGGATCCCTTTCGATTGCCGCAAGCTGCTCGCGCGTCGCTTCCAGCAATCGCACATTGTCCGGCGACCAGCCGCGTTCGAGTGCCGCCTTGTAGGACGGCAGATGTTCGAACGCGGGTTTGACGATTTCGATCATGGTGCACCGGTGCAGACGCGATGCCCACAAAATAGCATGCTTGACCAGGGAGGCACGGTCCACCAAAGCGCGGCCCCATACGACAAAGGCCGCGCTCCCATCACTGGAAACGCGGCCCTGGCGTTGTGTCCTTGGGAGGACCGGCGATCCGGCGCGGCCGCGCCGGAGCACCTTTAGCGATCTCAGGCGATGTCGAAGCGGTCGGCGTTCATCACCTTGGTCCATGCCGCAACGAAATCCCTGGTGAATTTCGCCTTGGCGTCCGCCGACCCGTAGACCTCGGCAAGCGCGCGCAATTGGGCGTGCGAGCCGAAGATCAGGTCGGCACGGGTGCCGGTCCACTTGACCGCCTTGGTCTTGCGGTCACGCGCCTCGTAGACTTCGTCGGAGCCGGCGGCCGGATCCCAGACCGTGTTCATGCTGAGCAGGTTGACGAAGAAGTCGTTGGTCAACGTACCCGGCCGGTCGGTGAACACGCCGTGCTTCGAGTTGGCCGTGTTGGCGCCGAGCACACGAAGACCGCCGACCAGCACCGTCATTTCGGGTGCGGTCAGCGACAGCAATTGCGCCCGGTCGACCAGCATGGCTTCGACCGACATCGGCTGCTTGCCCCTGACATAGTTGCGGAAGCCATCGACTTTCGGCTCGAGCGCGGCAAAGGAATGGACATCCGTCTGTTCCTGCGAAGCATCCATGCGACCCGGCGTGAACGGCACCTTGGCCTCGTGGCCGCCATCCTTCGCCGCCTTCTCGACAGCGGCGACACCGCCGAGAACGATGAGGTCGGCCAGCGAGATCTTTTTCCCGCCGGTCTGTGCCGCGTTGAACTCCTTCTGGATGGCTTCCAGCCTGGCCAGCACCTTCGACAGTTCCGCCGGCTGGTTAACCTCCCAATCCTTCTGCGGCGCCAGCCGGATGCGTGCACCATTGGCACCACCGCGCTTGTCGGAATTGCGGAACGTCGAGGCCGAGGCCCACGCCGTCGAGACCAATTCGGAAACCGACAGGCCCGATGCCAGGATCTTCGCCTTCAGCGACGCAATGTCCTGCTCGCCGACCAGTTCGTGGTCGACCGCGGGGATCGGATCCTGCCAGATCAGTTCTTCCTTGGGCACGAGCGGGCCGAGATAGCGAACGACCGGACCCATGTCGCGATGGGTCAGCTTGAACCATGCGCGGGCAAAGGCGTCGGCGAACTGGTCCGGATGCTCATGGAAGCGCCGCGAGATCTTCTCGTAGGCCGGATCGACCCGCAGCGCGAGATCGGTCGTCAGCA
>NZ_RZRR01000466.1:0-4352 GCF_003998555.1 Mesorhizobium sp. M7A.F.Ca.CA.002.09.1.1
GGCCAAGGGCGACACCGCCTCGATCAAGGACGAGTTCTGCGACATGCTGTTTGCCGTCGTCAATCTCGGTCGCCACCTCAAGCTCGATTCGGAAGCAGCGCTGAGCGGCACCAACGAGAAATTCCGCTCACGTTTCCATTATGTCGAGCAGGCTTTGGAGAAAGCCGGCAACACGCTGGACAAGGCTGATCTGGCCGAGATGGAAGCGCTCTGGCAGGAAGCAAAGACCGCGAAGTAGTCTCTCTTTTCGGGCAACTCCCGACGGAAACCGCTATACACTTTTCCTGGAACTGCTCCGGATTATCCGTTGTTTTTACGACGCAATCTGTTTTCGATCTCTTCGCGCGCGCTTTGCGTGGCCTTCAGCGAGATGGTGGCGCTGCCGTCGTCATTGTCGCTTCGCGAAACCACATCGCCATTGCGGTAAAGCCAGTCGACAAGGCCGAACTGTGCCGGCTCGATCGTCACGGTGAGGTCTTCGAGTTCGCCCGCCATCCGCGTTTCGATGATCGCCTTCAGCGCATCGATGCCCTCGCCGGTCACCGCCGACACCGCAATCGGCGGCGCCTTGTTGGCATCGGCGCCGTCTGCAAGCAGCCGGGTCCGGTTGCCTTCGTCGAGCCGGTCGATCTTGTTCCACACTTCGATCACCCGCTTGGCATCACCAGCGTCAACGCCAAGATCTGCAAGGATACGCTCGACATCCTCGGCCTGGGCGGCCGTGTCCGGATCGGAAATGTCGCGCAGATGAAGCACGAGGTCGGCCTCGACCACCTCTTCCAGGGTGGCGCGGAAAGCCGCGATCAGATGTGTCGGCAGGTCCGAAATGAAGCCGACCGTGTCGGAGAGGATGATCGGCGTGCCATGTGGCAGGCGCACGCGGCGCAGCGTCGGGTCGAGCGTGGCGAACAGCATGTCCTGTGCCAGCACATCCGCCCCGGTCAGCCGGTTGAACAGCGTCGACTTGCCGGCATTGGTGTAGCCGACGATCGCCACCACCGGGAACGGCACCTTCCTGCGCTTGGCGCGGTGCAGGTCGCGCGTGCGCCGCACCGTTTCCAGCTCCTGCTTCAGCTTGATGATCTTTTCCTGCAACTGCCGCCGGTCGGATTCGATCTGTGTTTCGCCGGGGCCCCCAAGGAATCCGGCGCCGCCGCGCTGACGCTCCAAATGGGTCCAGCTACGCACGAGGCGGCCCTTCTGGTAGTTGAGATGGGCGAGCTCGACCTGCAGCGTGCCTTCCTTGGTGCGTGCACGCTCGCCGAATATCTCGAGGATCAGCCCGGTGCGGTCCAGCACCTTGGCGTTCAGCTCTTTCTCGAGATTGCGTTGCTGCACAGGGGTCAGCGGATGGTCGACGACGACCACTTCCGCATGTCCCTCTTTGACGATTTCCGCGAACTCGGCGACCTTGCCGCTGCCGAGCAGCGTCGCCGGGCGCGGATCGTTGACGGTCACCACCGCGGTGTGAATCAGATCAAGGTTGATGGCGCGGGCAAGGCCAACGGCCTCGTCGTGACGCGCATCAGCCGAACGCATCAGCCGCGGGCGGTTGGTCTCGTCGTCGTTGCGCTGGTGGCGGGTAAGGACGGGCACAATGACCACGGCCCGGGTCGGGCCCTTGGCCTCAGTCCTGGGGTGATGCGCTGGTTTCCCGCGAACGGTGGCGTCCGCGTCTTTCTCACGTGCCAATCAGGCGCCCTGGCTTTCCTCGCCATCGAACATCTGAACCGGCTGGCTCGGCATGATCGTGGAAATGGCGTGCTTGTAGACGAGCTGGGAGTGACCATCGCGGCGCAGCAGGACACAGAAATTGTCGAACGAAGTGACCACGCCGGTCAGCTTCACGCCGTTGATGAGGAAGATGGTGAGCGGGTTCTTGCTCTTGCGAACTGAATTCAGGAACAGGTCCTGAAGGTTTTGCGATCGTTCCGCCATTGTTCTTGTCTTTCGCCGATCCCCTTCGGTTTGCAAGCCAATGCGCCAAATTAACGGGCGCATGTCAAGCTCGCAAACACCGTCTTGTCGTCAGTAACGACAAGCAGAACGAGATATATTGATGTTCATTCCACCTGTGCGGTTATCAGGCTGGACTTTTTTCCGCAATGTCAAAAAAGGCTTGCCGCAACGAAAGTGTTATTGAGCCGGGGTGCCCATTGGCGACCGTGTCGCCATCGATGGTCACCACCGGCATGGCGATCGTCGTTGCGGAACTGATGAACGCCTCGCGTGCCGTCTTGGCCTCGGCGACGGAAAAGCCGCGCTCCTCGATCTTCAGGCCAAGCTTGGCCGCCACTTCGAACATGGTCGTGCGGGTGATGCCGCGCAGGATGCCATGCTCGGCCGGCCTGGTGACCAGAACGCCGTCCCTGGTGACGATCCAGGCGTTGGACGAGCCGCCTTCCTTGACGTTACCTTCGGTGTCGACGAACCAGGCTTCCTGCGCACCGGCTTCCTTTGCCTTCTGCTTGGCCAAGACATTGGGCAGCAGCCCGACAGTCTTGATGTCGACCCTGTCCCAGCGGTTCTCCGGCACGGTGATGACGGCGATGCCTGTCTCGGCTCGCTTTGCACCAGCGGCAGGATCGGCCTTCCTGGCGGTTACCACCAGCGAAGGCTTGGTGTCGGCGGAAGGGAAGACGAAGTCGCGGCTGGCCACGCCGCGCGTCACCTGCACGTAGACCAGGCCATTGGCGACGTGGTTGCGATTGACCACCTCACGCAGAATGAGCGGCAGCACGTGAGAGGTGACCGGCCAGGCGATCGACAATTCGGTCAGCGAACGGTTCAGCCGGGCCAGGTGGCGCGGCATGTCGACGATGAAGCCACGCGCCACTTCGCAGACCTCATAGACACCGTCGGCAAACTGATAGCCGCGATCCTCGATATGCACGGCAGCGTCGGCGTGCGTGACATAGCGCCCGTTGACATAGGCAATGCGCGGCATTGGCGACCCCTCAGAAATTCTCGGGCTTTCTTATGCGATTCCACCGCGGGCGTAACCGGCAAATGGTTGGACCACGCGCGGCTGGTCGGACGTCGCGCTTAGACGCCCAGGGACTTCAGCTTGCGATGCAGAGCGGAGCGCTCCATGCCGATGAACTCGGCGGTTTTCGAGATGTTGCCGCCGAACCGGTTGATCTGGGCGATCAGGTAATCCTTCTCGAACTGCTCACGCGCTTCGCGGAGCGGCAGCGCCATGATGTGTTGGTCGGATTGATTCGGGGTGCGCGGCATGACATCGCCGATCTCGGCCGGCAACAGATCAGCGGTGATCGGCGCATCGACGTCGTCGCCGCGCGCCAGGATCATCAGGCGCTCGACATTATTGCGCAGCTGGCGAACGTTGCCCGGCCAGTTGTGCGCCTGCAGCACGGCCAGCGCGTCGTCGCCGATGCGGCGCGGCTTGATGCCGGCCTGGCGGGCGATCTGCTTCATGAAATTGTCGACGAGGTAGGGAATATCCTCGCGCCGCTCGGCCAATCCCGGCACGATGACCGGAACCACCGCGAGGCGATGGTAAAGATCCTCGCGGAAACGCCCGTCGGCGATCATCGCTTCGAGGTTCTGCGACGTGGAAGAGATGATGCGGACATCGACCTTGACCCGCTTGGTTCCCCCTACCCGCTCGAACTGCTGCTCGACCAGCACGCGCAGGATCTTGTTCTGCGTCTCGCGCGGCATGTCGGCCACCTCGTCGATGTAGAGGATGCCGCGATGGGCCTCCTCGAGCGCGCCGACCTTGCGCTCGACGCCATTCGATTCGGTGCCGAACAGTTCGATCTCCATACGCTCGGGCGTGATGTTGGCGGCGCTCAGCGTCACGAAAGGCGCGCCCTTGCGCGCCGACAGCGTGTGGATGGCGCGCGCGGCCAGTTCCTTGCCCGAGCCAGACGGGCCGATGATCATCACGCGGCTGTTGGTCGGCGCGACGCGTTCGATGGTCTGACGCAACTGGCTCATCGCCGACGACATGCCGATCAGATCGAAGGTTTCACCGCTGCGCAGCTTGAGGTCGGAAACCTCGCGCCGCAATTTCGAGGTCTCGAGCGCACGTTCGGCAATAAGGATCAGCCTGTCGGCCTTGAACGGTTTTTCGATGAAGTCATAGGCGCCGCGACGGATGGCGGAGACCGCCGTTTCGATGTTGCCGTGGCCGGAAATCATCACCACCGGCAAGGTCGGATGCATCGTCTTGATCTCGTCGAGCAGCGCCAGCCCGTCGAGACGCGAGCCCTGCAGCCAGATGTCGAGGAAAATCAGCCGCGGCGCGCGATCAGCTATAGCAGCGAGCGCGCTGTCGGCATCGAATGCCGTGCGGGTTTCGTGACCTTCGTCGCTCAGTATGCCCG
>NZ_RZRR01000467.1:0-4336 GCF_003998555.1 Mesorhizobium sp. M7A.F.Ca.CA.002.09.1.1
GGGTTATCGTCGGCGGCCTGGGGTTGGCCACCGTCTCGACGCTGTTCCTGACGCCGGTCGCCTATCTCCTGCTTGGCCGCTTCGTGACGCCGAAGACCCATGAGGAAGCGCGACTGAAGCGCGAGTTGGAGGAAGCCGCCTACACCAATGTGGAACCGGCGGAGTAAAGAAATCCAGGGAAAAGTGTGTAGCGGTTTTCCGTCCGGAATTTCGTAAGAAAAATAGTTCCGCCTATCTCAAGAACCGGCCTTCGATCGACCAGCGCGCGGCGAGGAAATTCAGCACCGCCGCCACCACGACACCGGCGATCTTTGCCGGCCACACTCCGGCGATGCCGGCAAACAGCGCGATGGAGAGGCTGGAGACGCCGAGCGAAATCAGCCCTCCAAGCGAGGCGAAGCGAAGGAATGCGTCACGCAGCCGGATGGCTCGATTGCGCTCGAACGACCAGAAGCCGTTCGCCGCGAAGGAAAAGGTGACGGCGATGAACCAGGCAGCAACGTTGGCCGGCAGCGGCGAAGCACCGAGCTTGAGCAGCAGGAAGAAGCTGGCAAGGTCGATGGCCGTGTTCGCCAGTCCGACAATGGCAAAGCGGACGATCTTGTTGCCGGTCGAACGCGGGGGCCGCTCGGCGTCGTTCATCCCCTGCCATCCATGATTGCGACATTGGCGCGGGCCAGGCTGGCTCCGAACGCGTCCGATGCCAGGGCCGCGAATTCGACCTCGCGCACACCTTGCATCGTGTCGCGCGCGCGCAGCGTCTCGTCGACATGGCCGGGATGGCACATGAACAGCCCTTGTTCCGGCAACCCTTCGACGGCGGCCTGCAGAACCGCAGTGAACTTTTCGGGCTGCCGCCAGTCATAGATGCCGGCGAGCGGCTGGAAAACGATGAAGCCGGCGCGCTGCATCGAACGGTTGAACCCGGCAGCGAGCGCGGCAATCGCGGCGACCTTCGACCCTGCGGCCAGCGCCGGGCCGCCGCGTAGGGCCGGCCTGTCGGCGCCTTCTGGAAACCGCGCGCGCAGCCATGTGCGCACGACGGGAAGGAAATGCACATGCTGATGCCCGTCGACGAAATCGGGGCGGCGGCCAAGCGCCTCGACGAAGCGGCTGTACTGGGCGTCAAGCTCGGCATGAACATGGCGCTCGTCGATGCGGCCGCGCAGAACAGGCAAGGCCAGTGCGCGGAGCGGTGGCAGCCGGCCTTCCGGCGCCAGGTTCGACCGGCCGGTAATGGTCAACTGGTCGGTCAAGGTGAGATGCAGCCCGACCGCGGCCCGGCCGCACAGCGGTTTTATGCGCGCTGCCTCCGCTTCCCATTCCGGAAAGCCGGTCATGCAGCTGGTGCCGGTCAGGCGGCCGCGATCGAGCAGGTCGAGAATCGCGGCGGAAACGCCGGGCGCCAGGCCGTAATCGTCGGCGATCAGGCGGATGCGCCGCGTCATCTGTTCGAAGTGCCTGGCTCCGGCCGATCGGCGGGGGCCACGCTGCGCACGACGTCGCGCACGAGATAGACCGGGCGATCCTTGCTCTCGCTGAGCGTGACCCAGACGTATTCGCCGATCAGGCCAAGCAAGGTCAGGTTGAGGCCGCCGAGCAGGACGACGGCAACCAGCAGGCTGGGGTAGCCCGGAACGGCAATGCCGTAGAAGATCACCTCGAAGAGCACCTTGGCGCCATAGAGCGCACCGGCCAACGCCGCGAGCAGCCCGCTGAGGCTGATGAGACGCAAGGGAATGACGGAAAAGGAAGTAAAACCTTCGAGCGAGAAGGCGATCAGGTTGAGCCGGCTCCATTTCGACGTGCCGCTGGCGCGGCCTTCCGGCGAATAGGGCAACGCCTTCTGGCGAAAGCCGGCCCAGGCAAACAGGCCCTTGTTGAAGCGCCGCTTGTCGCGCAGGCTGGTCAGCGCGCGCGCCACGGCGCCGCGCATGACGCGAAAGTCGCCGGCATTTTCGGGAATATCGAAACGCTGGCTCGAGTTGATCAGGCTGTAGAAAAGCCGTGCAAGCTGGCTGCGCCGCCAGCTCGCCTCGCGGCGGTCGTTCTGCGCATAGACGACGTCGATGTCCGGATGGTCCACCAGCTCGGCGATCAGCTTCAGGCTGATGTCCAGGGAATGCTGGAGGTCGGCGTCCATGATCAGCACCATGTCGCCGCGCGACTGGTCGAGGCCGGCGAGCACCGCGACTTCCTTGCCGAAATTGCGGCTGAGGCGCACGATCTCCCACGACCCCGTCAGCGCTTGCGAAAACCGCACGGCGCCATCGTCACGACTGCCGTCATCGACCAGGATCTTGTGTACGGTCATGCCGAAGCGTTGTGCCACGGCCACTTCGAGCTCGCCCAGCAGGCGCGCGAAGGCCGATGCCGATGCCGCCTCGTTGAAGAACGGTGCGACGATATCGAGGCTCGGCCGCAACTCAACCATTGGCGACTCCCGCATTCACCACCTTTTCCCGTGCCTTGGCCCAGAACCACCAGATCAGCGAACCGGCGATAAAAGTGACGGCGACCGGCCGGAACCAGGGGAAGAGGAAATCGTGCACATGGCGCTCGACGCCGCTCAACCCGGTCACGAACAGCGTCGTCGACAGCACCGAGGCAAGGACGCCGCCCCGTTCTTCACGCCACAACAGGGCGATGGCAAGACCGGCTGGTACCGCGATCATGGCAAAGGTGTTTGGCTCGACGCGCGGGTTGAAGACGCACATGTAGAAAGTGGCTGTCAGGAAGATCGCCAGCGCCGCCTTTCCCTGTTCGAGCCTGCGGTCGAACCAGATGACGGCAGAAAGCGTAAACAGGGCCATGACCATGCGCACGATCGTTGCGCCGAATTCCGGTATCGGCAGTCCTATCGTGGTGAACGGTGCCGTGAAATCGGTGGGCACGAAATGGCTGGTGTTGTCGACGGCCATGGAGGTCAGCATCTGGATGAAGACACGATGCTGATCGTTGAGATAGCCGGCGGGAGCAAAAGCGTAAGGCAGTGCCAGCACGAACAGCAGCGCCAGCACCAGCACCGGTATCAGCCGGAGCCGAAGGGCTCCTACCAACAACAGCATTATGATCGCGGTCGGCTTGGCGATGATGGCAAGCGAAGCCCAGAAGAACGTCTCCGCCCGCCGCCCTTCCAGCGCCGACAGGGTGAGAAGCCAGCAAGCGCCGGTCAAAAGGATCGTCGCCTGGCCGTTGCGGATCGCCCCCACCGCCATCGGCAAAGCGAGGAAAAGACCGAAAGAAAGCAGCCATGTCAGTTCGCCGCCGCCGAGCTTGCGCACCTGCCGCATCGCGGCGTAGGTCAGCACCGCAAAGCCAATGGAATGCCAAACCAAGCCGCCCAGATGCGGACCAAGCTTGACTATTGGAGTGTAGAGCGCGGCAAAGGCCGGCGCGTAGAGATACCCCATCTCGGACTGGGTGTCGTAGAGCGGCAGACCGGCCTGAAGCGCCACGCTGCCGTCGATATAGGCCTGCCATACCGTCCGCGTGTGCGGTGACCACAGGACCAGGGCAAGAACGACCAGGAACGCTCCGATCCACAGGCCAAACCCCAAACGGTCGAAAACCGGCTTGGAAATCGTCATCAAGGCGCTCCACACAATCCCGGAACTGGATCAGTCCAGCCTGTCCCGGCATTCGATGGCGGCGGCATATCACGGACGAAGTGGCGTGGCATAGGGGGCTGACGAACGTCAGGGCCGCACCTCCTTCGCCTCGAATATGCGTTCCCACCTTCATGGCTGCCGTCCGAGGCTGGCGACCTGACTAATCGTCAGTGAATTCGGGCAAACGAAAATAGGGGTTGCGCGGATCAAAGGGATATTTCGGCTCGCCCTTACCAGCAAGAACAGCCCCCGGAATCAGCACGCCTTTCGGCCCGAACTGATAGTCGATGCCGGCACAGAGGTGAGCGAGATCCTGGTAGTTGAAACTGCGCAACGCACTGCCACCTTCAAATGCAGCTGTTTTGAGTTGCTCAGGCATGAGCGGCCCGATCATCCTGTCGCGATAGGCTTTGATCTTGGCCTTGTTGAGTCTGGAGGCCTGACATTCGGCGCCGACGACCCGCGCCAGCATGATGTTCCTGACCGCAGTCCCGGCAGGATCATCCAGCGGGGCCGAATATTTCTTGAGAAAGTAATTCGTACCGGGATCGTTCGTCATCGCCTTGCGCCAAAACGGCGGGAACTTTTCGGCAGCCTGTTCTCACAAGCAGCCCCTTTTTTGCAGTAACTGGACTTCGCTCGCCAGCCATTTTCGTTCAAGGCCGGATGAACACCTTGCCGTTGGGTTTGGCCAGTTCGGCTGGCAGCCGCGCCATTGCTTCGGC
>NZ_RZRR01000468.1:0-4335 GCF_003998555.1 Mesorhizobium sp. M7A.F.Ca.CA.002.09.1.1
GATCAGGACGATGTCGAGCGCGTTCTGCAAGGCGAAGGCCGCCTGCTTGCCGCCCTTGACGTCCAGGCAGATCAGCGTCGAGCCGCCCGACATCTGCTTCTTGACGATGTCGGCCTGCGGATGGTCGGCGCGGCCGGGATAGATGACGCGCGCGATTTCCGGCCGTTCGGCCAGAAAATCCGCGATCCGGCCGGCACTTTCCGTCTGCTGGCGTACGCGCAGCGGCAGCGTTTCCAGGCCCTTCAGCAGCGTCCAGGCGTTGAAAGGCGAAAGGCTTGGGCCGGTATGGCGGAAATAGTCGTGCAGGTTCTCGTCGATCCACTTCTTGTCCGACAGGATGACGCCGCCGAGACAGCGCCCCTGGCCGTCTATGTGCTTGGTCGCCGAATAGACGACGATATGGGCGCCGAGCTGCAAGGGCTTCTGCTGCAGGGGCGTGGCGAAGACATTGTCGACGATCAGCCTGGCGCCGATCGAATTGGCAAGCGAAGCGACAGCGGCGATATCGACCACTTCCAGCGTCGGATTGGTCGGGCTTTCCAGGAAGAACAGCTTGGTGTTCGGCTTGATCGCCTTTTCCCAGTTGGCGATGTCGGTGCCGTCGACCAGCGTCGCCTCGATGCCGTATCTCGGCGCCAGCGTCTCGACCACCCAGCGGCAGGAGCCGAACAGCGCACGCGCCGCCACGATATGGTCGCCGGCCTTGGCGCTGCACAGAAGGGCGGCCGTCACCGCGGCCATGCCCGACGCGGTGGCGCGCGCGTCTTCCGCACCTTCCAGCGCGCACATGCGCTTCTCGAACATGTCGACGGTCGGATTGGCGTAGCGCGAATAGATGAAACCCGGCTCTTCGCCCTTGAAACGGGCTTCGGCGGCTTGCGCCGTTTCGTAGACATAGCCTTGGGTGAGATAGATCGCTTCTGACGTTTCGCCGAAACCGGAACGCAGCGTTCCGCTGTGCACGAGTGCCGTCTGAGGCTTCCAGTTGCGCTTCTTGGTGCTCATCGCTTTTCTTCCAGACACAAAAAAACCGGCCGCGAAAGTCGCAACCGGTCCATACGGCCTTGCGGCCCGACGGTCCTTTAGCGACTTGTTTAACGTGGCTGCAAGCCGACCGGCCAAATCACCACGGGATAACGACCCTTTAGACCCGCACCGCGCTTGCGTCAATTGCCGGCTTCATTAAGAGGTTTGTACCAAGCAGGAGTGGAGCCTTGCGGCAGACAGGCATTCTTCCCGACCAGGACATATCGGCGCTGCTCCAGTCCGGCGCGCTGAAGTCGGCGCGTGCGCTCGACACCGACCAGATCCAGCCGGCCAGCCTCGATCTCAGGCTCGGCGACAAGGCCTGGCGGGTGCGCGCCTCCTTCCTGCCCGGCCCCAATCACAAGGTCTCGGAAAAGCTCGACCGGCTGCAGCTGCACGAGATCAATCTGGCCGAGGGCGCGGTGCTGGAGACCGGCTGCGTCTACATCGTGCCCCTGCTTGAAAGCCTGGCGCTGCCGGCGGACATTTCAGCCTCGGCCAATCCGAAGAGTTCGACCGGACGGCTCGACATCTTCACCCGCGTCATGACCGATCGCGGCCACGAGTTCGACAAGATCGCGGCCGGCTATCATGGCCCGCTCTTTCTGGAAGTCAGCCCGCGCACCTTCCCGATCGTCGTCCGCACCGGGTCGCGCCTGTCGCAGATCCGTTTCCGCACCGGCAATGCGCTGCTCTCCGAAGCCGAGTTGCACGACCTGCATCGCACGCAGATGCTTGTCGCCACCGAGCCGCCGAACATTTCCGGCGGCGGCATCGCGCTGTCGATCGACCTCAACGGCGATCAAAGCGGCTTGGTCGGCTATCGCGGCAAGCATCACACCGGCCTCGTCGATGTCGACAAGCGCGCGGCCCAGGAAGTCGTCGACTTCTGGGAACCGATCCACAAGAGCGGCGCCGGCGAACTGGTGCTCGACCCCGATGAATTCTACATCCTCGTCAGCCAGGAGGCGGTGCATGTGCCGCCGCTCTACGCCGCCGAGATGACGCCCTTCGATCCGCTGGTCGGCGAATTCCGCGTCCATTATGCCGGCTTCTTCGATCCGGGCTTCGGCCATTCCGCATCCGGCGGCACCGGCAGCCGGGCGGTGCTGGAAGTGCGCAGCCATGAAGTGCCGTTCATCCTCGACCACGGCCAGATCGTCGGCCGGCTGGTCTACGAGCATATGCTGAAGCGGCCGCAGGCGCTCTACGGCACCGATCTCGGCTCCAACTACCAGGCGCAGGGCCTGAAGCTGTCCAAGCATTTCCGCGCCGCGCGCTGACCCTCATTGCCCCAAGGCAAAATACTTGCCTGTACCGGCTCGCCATGCTTGGCTGCCTTGCCGCCCGTCAAGCTGGCGGCGTTCAAGGGGAACCAAGAAAATGCGATTTTCGAAATGGGTCATATCGGCGGCGGGCGCTGCCATGCTGGCAACACTGGCCGGCTCTCTGTCGGTGCAGGCGGCGGAGAAAATCAAGATCGGCACCGAGGGCGCCTATCCGCCGTTCAACACCATTACCGCCGACGGCAAGGTCGAAGGCTTCGACATCGACATCGCCAATGCGCTGTGCGCGCAGATGAAGGTCGAATGCGAGATCGTTACCCAGGACTGGGACGGCATCATTCCCGCTTTGCAGGCCAAGAAGTTCGACGCCATCATCGCCTCGATGAGCATCACCGAGGAGCGCAAGAAGCAGGTCGCCTTCACCAACAAATATTATACGACACCGCTGGCTCTGGTGGCGCCGAAGGACACCGATCTCACCTCGACCGAACCGGCGGCCCTTGCCGGCAAGACGGTCGGTGCCCAGGCTTCGACCACGCAGGCCGACTATGCCCAGAATGAATATGGCAAGGCGGGCGCGGAGGCCAAACTCTATCCCACCCAGGAAGAGGCGATCACCGACCTGACCAACGGTCGTCTTGACGCCGTGATCTCGGACAAGTTCGTGCTGATGGATTGGCTGAAGAAGGCAAGCGACGGCTGCTGCAAGCTGGTCGGCGACGTCAAGGGCACCGAGACCCAGGCCGGCATCGCCGTGCGCCTGGACGACACGGCCCTGCGCGACAAGCTCAACGCGGCCATCGACGCGATCGTTGCCGACGGCACCTACAAGAAGATCCAGGCCAAGTATTTCGACTTCGATATTTATTGAGGCAGAGGCGCCTTTTCCTTCTCCCCTTGTGGGAGAAGGTGTCGCCGGAGGCGACGGATGAGGGGTGTTCCAGGGAACGCCAACGTTTCACTCCGCTGGAACACCCCTCATCCGTCTCGGCGCTAACGCGCCGATCCACCTCCCACTTGGGGAGAAGGAAAAGGCGCGCTCTCAAAGCGCCTTCACAGCCACCTTCACCGGCTGCTCGATCTCGAGCGGGTTGCGCAGCGGCAGGCCGAAATCCCCGGCCTCGATCTCGAAGACATCGCCGGCCTCGGTCGTGATGCCGTCGGCGAAGGACAGCGTCGCCGTGCCGAACATGTGCACATGCACGTCACCCGGCTGGCGGAAGGCCGCGTATTTGAAATGATGATGTTCGAGATTGGCGATGGTGTGCGACATGTTCGCTTCGCCGGACAGGAACGGCTTTTCCCACAGCACCTCGCTGTCGCGCACGATGCGCGAGGTGCCGCGGATGTCGGACGGCAGGTCGCCGATCAGGATCTCCGGCCCGAACGAGGCGTTGCGCAGCTTGGAATGCGCGAGGAACAGATAGTTCACGCGCTCGGTGACGTGGTCGGAAAACTCGTTCGACAGCGTGAAGCCGACGCGGAAAGGTGCGCCGTCGTCGCCGATGACGTAGATGCCGGCGACCTCGGGCTCTTCGCCGGCGTCCTTGGCAAAGGCCGGTGACAGGAGTGCGGCGCCTGGTGCCACCGCCATCGTGCCGTTGCCTTTGTAGAACCATTCCGGCTGCACGCCGATCTGGCCTTTCGCCGGCTTGCCGCCCTCCAGCCCCATGCGGAACATCTTCATGGAATCGGTGAGCTGCTCCTCGCCGTCGGCGCTCAGCTTCTTGTGCATGGAATCGCGCGTCGCGGCGGAGCCGAGATGCGTCAGCCCGGTGCCGGTCAGGTGCAGATGCGCCGGATCGGGGTGATTGATCGGCGACAGCAGCCGCCCCTTCTTGTAAGCGGCCTCGAGATCGACCGTCTCGCCAAGCCCCTTGCGTTCGATCAGCGCGACGAGGCCGACGCCGGTGCGGGCGGCCTCCATCGCCAGCGAATAGACGCTGCGGGCGCCATTGATGATCCGGGTCTTGCCGCCATTGCGGGCGACGACGCGGATGGTCTCGGCGTCGTCAAGGCTCTG
>NZ_RZRR01000469.1:0-4311 GCF_003998555.1 Mesorhizobium sp. M7A.F.Ca.CA.002.09.1.1
CATCGTGGGCACGCTCCAGGAAGTGCACTGGCAGGGCGAACTGACCCATCTCGTGCTCGACGTCGACGGCACGCCGGTGCGTGTCTCGGCGACCAGGCTGCCGATCGCCTTGCCCGAACCCGGCGCCAAGGTGCCGCTGTTCTTCGCGCCCGCCGACACCTCGCTTCTCCCGGAAGACGCCGGTGTCTGAGGCGGTCGCCATCCCTGCGCCGGCGATGAAGCTCTCGTCGGGTAAATTGTGGATAGTGCCACCGGCGGCCCTGCTGGCGCTGCTGTTCTTCTATCCGTTGGCACTGATTGCCCGCCAGGCCTTCCTCGACGACAGTGGCGTCGCCAATGTCGCCGAAGTCATCCGCGTGCTGCATTCGCGCTTCTTCCTCAACGCGCTGATCAACACGGTGTCGATCTCGGTCGCGGCGACGGCCGGATGTCTGGTCGTCGGCCTCGTGCTGGCGCTGATTCTGGCCTTCGTGCCGTTCCCCGGCAGCGGCTTCATCGCCCGGCTGATCGATACCTTCATCGCGCTGCCGACATTCCTGGTGACGCTTGCCTTCACCTTCCTCTATGGCTCCGCCGGCATGCTCAATGCCGGGCTGATGGAGACCTTTTCGCTGCCGCTGCCGCCCGTCGATTTCCTCTATTCCGCGTGGGGTGTGATCCTGGCCGAGGTCACTGTCTACACACCCTTCATCCTGCGGCCGCTGCTCGCCGCCTTTTCGCTGGTCGACCGTGGCCAGATCGAAGCGGCGAGCGTGCTCGGCGCGCGGCCGTTTCGCATCGTTCGCCAGGTGATCCTGCCGGCGGCAATCCCGGCACTCATCGCCGGCGGCAGCCTCTGCCTGTTGTTGACTGTCAACGAATTCGGCATCGTGCTGTTCATCGGCGCCAAGGGCGTCATCACCCTGCCGCTGCTGATCTATGGCAAGGCGATCCAGGAATCGGCCTATCAGGTCGCCTGTATCATCGCCGTCGTCAACATCGCGCTGTCGCTCGGCCTGTTTGGCCTCTACCGTTTCGCCGCCGGCCGGTTGGGAGCCTAGCCCATGCTGGTCTGGTCACGCTCCGGTCGTCTTGTCCTGTGGGTGCTCTTCGCACTGATCTTCGGCGTGCTGTTCCTGGCGCCGCTCGCGGTCATCCTCCTGTCCAGCCTCGCCGACCAGTGGAACGGCGTGCTGCCCAACGGCCTGACGACGGAGCACTACACCGATGTCATTTCCGGTGCCGCCGGCAGAGCGGTCAAGGCCAGCCTGGTCACCGGCTTCCTGGCCAGCGCGCTGGCGCTGGTCAGCGGCACCTGGGCGGCCCTGTCGCTGCGCCTCCAGGGCCATGCCTTGCGGCGGCTGCTCGGCCTTTTGTTCTTCATCCCAAGCGCGGTCCCTTCGGTGTCTGTCGGCCTTGGCCTGCTGGTTGCCTTCAGCCATCCGCCGCTGCTGCTCAACGGCACGATCGCGATCGTCATGATCGCGCATTTCGTGCTGATCTCGGCTTTCACCTTCGGCAATGTCTCGGCTGGACTGGCGCGGCTTTCGCCCGACTTCGAGCAGGTGGCATCGAGCCTCGGCGCTCGCCCGGCCTACCGGCTTTGGCACGTCACACTGCCCTTGCTCGCACCCTATCTGGTTGCCGCCTTCGGTCTCAGTTTCGCGCTGTCGATGGGGGAACTCGGCGCCACCGTCATGGTCTACCCGCCGGGTTGGGTGACGCTGCCGGTCTCGATCTTCAGCCTTACCGATCGCGGCGACATCTTTGCCGGTGCGGCACTGACAATGATCCTGGTCGTGGCGACGCTGGTTCTCTTGCTCGGGCTGGAGCGCATTACCAAGCGCGCTACCGGCTCGTAGGACTTTCCCGAGTCTCAGCCCTGCGCCGGCCTGCGTTCGACGATGTAGATGTGGTCTGCCGCCAGCACCACGTCGCCGCGCTGGTTGATCACCTCGCACCGCTCGATCACCCGTCCTGAACCCGGCCGCTTGGGATCGTCTTCCTTGACCGCGATGGTGGTGCGCGTGCGGATTGTGTCGCCGATGAACACCGGCTTGATGAAGCGCAGCCGGTCGTAGCCGTAGGAAAAGGCGACAGGGTTAACGACGCTCGCGGTCAGCCCGATGCCGACGGAGAACACCAGCGTGCCATGCGCGATGCGCTGGCCGAATGGCGTCGTCTTCATGTACTCGGCGTCCATGTGGTGCGGAAAGAAATCGCCGGTGTGGCCGGCATGGACGATGAAGTCGGTCTCGGTGATGGTGCGGCCGCTTGTTAGGCGCGACGCGCCAATCTCGTAATCCTCGAAATACTTGATCTGTTCCATCAGGGTCTTTCCGCGATCGGCGTCGCCGGTGCCGCGCTCGACTGGTAGGCGGCCTCGACCAGCGCCATCGTGCTCCAGGCATCTTCGACGGGGCTTATCAGCGTATCATCTTCTCCGGTCGCAAAGCGCTGGACATTGGCCATGCGGCCGACGAAGGCATCGGGAAACCACTCGCCGGCCAAGGGCACGGCGATCCAGCCCGTTCCGCCCTTCGGACAGATCTCCAATACATCCGGTTCGCCTGTGGGATAATCGAGGTTGAGACCCAGCTTGAGATAGGCGGCACCCTCTGTGCCGCAGATGCGGAACTCGCAGGCCTGATGCCGGCGACCGAATTTGTGGTCGTGGTTGATCGACAGCGCGCAACGCACGGTGTCGCCATAGTCGAGAATGGCGCTGGTGCGCGTCTGCGCCACCTTATGGTTGGGATGGCCGAGCGTCTTGGCGTGCACGCCTCTGGGGTCGCCGAGCAACTGCCGGATCAGGTCGAGATAGTGGATCGAATGCATGGCGATCTCGACGCGCGGCGCCTTGAGCAGGAATTCCCAAAGCTCCCATGGTGTCGCCAGCGCCAGCCAGGCGTCGAAGTCGACGATCTCGCCGAGCCAGCCCTTGCCGATGGCATCCTTCAGCGCCAGCATCATTGGCGCGAAACGCAATTGGAAGTTCACCGCCGCGTGCAGCCTCCTGGCGCGGCAGATTTCGAGGATCGCGGTCGCCTCGGCAAGATTGCTGCCCATCGGCTTCTGGATCAGCGCCACCGCGCCGTCAGGCAAGGACTTCAGCACATCGGCATGATGCGACGGCGGGGTGGCAAGGTCGAAGATCGCGCCCTCGACAGCAGTCGCTTCTTCGACCGAGCCAAAGGCCGTCACGCCCCATTGGCTGGCCAGCTTTTCAGCCCTGACATGATCAGGATCATAAAGCCCGGCAACCGGAAAGCCGGCCTTCCGGTAGGCTGGGAAATGCGCGTCGCCGACGATCGATCCCGCGCCGAAGGTGACGATCGGCCGGGGTCTTGAGGGTTTTGGCCAGGATTGAACGAGCAAGGCAGGGTCGAAGCCGCCTTCAGTCATGATGGAAGACCTCATCCATCTCGGCCCACCACTCGCCCTCCTTGCGGGTCGCCAGCGGCTCCTGGCAGGGCATGCAGACGGCCCACCATTCCTGCGTCTTCGGGTCGGCCGCCATCTTGGCCATGTCGGCGGCATAGTCGGTGCCGTGGTATTCAAAATAGGAAAACAGCAGGTTCTCCGGCCGCTTCAGGTAGATCGAATAGTTCTTGATGTTGCAGGCCGAGATCATGGTCAGCACGCCGGGCCAGACGGCGGCATGGAGCCGAACATACTCATCGACCTTTTCCGGCTTCAGTCCGAGAATCATCCCCATCCGCTGCATATCAGTCTCCTATTTCGTGATCGCCGTGGTGAATTCGGCGATGCTCATGGCCTTGACCGCGTCCCAGTCCCAATCGATGCCGATGCCCGGTTCGTCGGGCGCCAGCGCCTGGCCATCTTCGATGCGCATGCGCTTGCCGGTCAACTGGTCGAGCTGCGGAATGTACTCGACATATCGGCCGTTCTGAACAGCGCAGGTCAGGCTGACATGCAGTTCCATCAGGAAATGCGGGCAGACCGGAATGTCGAAGGCCTCTGCCGCGTGCGCAATCTTGAGCCAGGGCGTGATGCCGCCGATACGGCCGACATCGACCTGCACGATCGAGCAGGCGCCTTTCTGCATGTACTCGCGAAAATGGCGGAGGGAGTAGAGCGACTCGCCGATGGCGATCGGCGTCGGCGTCGAGTTCGACAACCGCACATGCCCGTCGATGTCGTCGGCCGGCAGCGGTTCCTCGATCCAGGCGAGGTCGAGCTCACGCAGCCTCGCAGCGCGCCGGATCGCTTCGTCGACCGAAAACCCCTGATTGGCGTCGGTCATGATCTCGTAGCCGTCGCCGACCGCCTTGCGCACCGCCGACAGGCGGGGAAGATCCTCCGACCCGT
>NZ_RZRR01000046.1:0-13136 GCF_003998555.1 Mesorhizobium sp. M7A.F.Ca.CA.002.09.1.1
TCTATATAGTGCTGTGTCGATGATGGCAGGGGAATGCCGATGGGCGAGTACGATGTTCTGGTGATCGGTTCGGGATCGGCGGCCTGCTCGGCAGCGCTGCGGGCCGCCAAGGGTGGCCTCAGGGTGCTCGTCATCGAAAAGAGCGAATGGTTGGGCGGCACCTCGGCCATGTCCGGTGCCGGGGTCTGGATACCCGCCAACCATGTCGCGGCCGAAGCCGGCATCGCCGACAGCCGCGAGGATGCGCTCGCCTATCTGCGTGCGGTCGCGCCCGAAGGATGGGAGCAGAAGGAAGATGCGCTCTGGGGCGCTTTCGCCAAGGCCGCGCCGGACATGCTGCACTTTCTGTCCGTCAACACGCCGCTCGATTTTCGCTTGATCAACGAGCCCGATCCCTTTGCCGAAGCGCCGGGCGGGAAACTCTATGGCCGCATGCTCTCGCCGAGGCCGCTCAGCCGCCGTCTCCTCGGCAAGTTTGCGCGGAGTCTGCGCCGCTCCACCTTGCCGCACAGCTTTACCTACCAGGAGATCGTCGACCTCGATCTCTATCACCATCCCATCCGCGCCGGGTTCAAGGTCTGGCCGAAGCTTCTATGGCGATGGCTGACGAATTCCGGCGGCCAGGGCACGGCACTGATGACCGGGCTGATCAAGGGCTGCCTCGATGCCGGCGTCACCTTTCAGCCGGGAACGCGCGCCGTCACCCTGCTTCAGGATCCGGACTCACGCATCGCCGGCGCGGAGGTGGAGAGCAAGGGCCGGCGCACGAAGATCGTCGCGCGCCGCGGCGTCGTCATCGCAACCGGCGGCTTCGAATGGGACGCCGAGATGCGCGCACGCCACTTCCCCGGCGCCTTCGACCGGATCGGCAGCCCGCGCGGCAATGAGGGCGACGGCCAGAAGCTTGCGGCTTCCGTCGGCGCGCAATTGGACCGCATGGATCAGGCGAACGTCTATCCCTGCCTGCCGACGCGCTACCAGGGACAGTCGCACGGCTTGCCGATGACCTTCCAGGCCGAGCCGCATTCGATCGTGGTCGATCGCGAGGGAAAGCGCTTTGTCAGCGAAAACGCCTTCAACATCGGCGAGGCGATCGATGCGCGCGGACCGGATGGCGAGCCCGTCCATCTGCCCTGCTATCTCGTTGGCGATAATCGTTTCCTCAAAACCTCGCTGCCTTTCCGCTGGTATGCCTCCTACGAGCGCGACTGGATCAAGAAGGCCGATACCATCGCTGGCCTTGCCGCCAAGCTCGGGTTGCCGGCGGCGGCGCTGGAGGAGACGATCGCGCGCTGGAACGGCTTTTGCGAGAACGGGCACGATGCGGACTTCCACCGCGGCGATAATGGTTGGGAGGCATACAAGGCGCATGGCCCCGAGAACCGGCTGAAGCCGATCGACAAGGCGCCCTACGTCGGCATGACGATCAATCGCTCGATCCTCGGCACCAAGGGCGGGGCCCGGACCAACGAGCGGGCGCAGGTGTTGAGACCGGACGGCTCGATCATTCCCGGCCTTTATGCGGCAGGGCTTGCGATGGCCAACCCCATCGGCACGCGCGCCGTAGGGGCCGGCACCACGCTCGGCCCGAACCTGACCTGGGGCTTCATTGCGGCCGAGACGATCCTGCATCAGAACAGGTGATCGCGGAAGCCTACATGGCAGACGGCACCGAACCTCAGAAGCACACCGGAGGCATGGGGGTGATCGCCGGAGCCTACGGTCTTGCACGATCGCCGGTGTCGCCCTGGCCTGAACGTCCCGGAAGCGCTTCATGATCATTATTCGGCTGTCGCCGTGAATTGCAGGGAGCCGTAGGGGTGTTGGTGGATGTTTCGTCTTCGCCATCTAGCGGATTGGTTTTTTGATAGTTACGCCCGCTTGTCGTCCGGATGGCCAAGCTCGCAGAACCACCCGCCCAGATACTTCACCGATGGCGCCTTGGGATCCGGAATCTGCGTCTTCGCCTCGACCGCTGCGCGGAATGGCTCGGCGCTGTCTTGCGGGATGAACCCCAGATGGTTGGCGCCGCTGTTGTCGACCATTTTCAGCTTGTTGTCGGATATGCCGAACGAGATTGTGTGCCCGACGCGCGGCGCCGTCAGTGCTGCTTCGACCAGACGAACGCAGTCGGCGAAGGAAAGATACGACCACAGCATGCGTCGGTCGGCCGGTTCGGGAAAGGACGAGAAGATACGCAGGCAAGCCGTCTCAATGCCGAACTTGTCCCAGTAGAGCCGGCTCAGGCTTTCGACGAAATTCTTCGACACGCCGTAGAGGCTGTCGGGGCGCACCGGCGCATCGACGCCGATATGGGCTTCGACTTCATGATAGCCGATGGCATGCACCGAGGAAGCATAGATAACCCGCTTCACGCCGTGTTTCCGGGCGCCTTCGTAGATGTGGTAGGATCCGCGAATGCTGGAATCCAGGATCGTTTGCCATTCGCATTCAAGCGGCGCACCGCCGAAATGCACGATCGCGTCGCAGTCCTTGGTGGCCGCAAGTGTAGCCTCCATGTCGGCGAGATCGAAGACCGCTTCTTCCTCGTGAGGAGCAAGATCGCCGAACGGTTCGCGACCCGCCAGGCGGATCGTTTTTGCCAGCGGCACCAGCCCCTTTCGCAGTTCCGAGCCAAGCCGGCCGGCGGCGCCGGTGATCAGGATGCGTTCGTAATGCGGCATGGTCTACTCCACTTGCGCGACGGCGGCGTTGATCCGCGCGATCGCCTCGGCAAGCACCTCCTCGCTGGTGGCGGTGGAGATACGAAAATAAGGTGAAAGTCCGTAGGCAGTGCCCGGCACCGAGGCCACGCGGCCTTCGTTCAGAAGATAGGTCGCCACCGCCGTATCGTCCTCCAGCATGACGCCTTTTGGGGTCCTGCGGCCGATCAGGCTGGCGCAACCGATATAGGCATAGAAAGCTCCTTCCGGCGGCGGCAGCGTCAGGCCGTTGATGCGCCTTATGCCATCGACGACCAGGTTCCTGCGCGCCTCGAATGCATCGCGGAAACGAGCCACCTCGTCCTGCGGGCCATTCAGTGCGGCGACCGTCGCCGCCTGGGCAATCGAGCAGACCGAAGTGACCGACTGGCTCTGGATGATCGACATCGCCTTGACGAGTGGTGCCGGGCCGGCTGCATAACCGACACGCCAGCCGGTCATCGCATAGGCCTTGGCCACGCCGTTGACGATGAGGCTTCGGTCCTTGAGGTCAGGGCAGGCCTTGCCGAAGGATACGAATTCGCGGTTATCGAAGATGATGTGCTCATAGATCTCGTCCGACAGGATGAGCACCTGCGGATGCCTGGCAAGGACAGCGCCAAGCGCCTTGAGATCGTCGGCCGAGTAGACCGCTCCGGATGGATTGCCGGGCATGTTCAGGAACAGCCACTTGGTTCTCGGCCCGATCGCCTTTTCCAAGAGTTCGGGCGTCAGCCTGAAGCCGCCGCTTTCCCTGCATTCGACCGTGACGGGCGTGCCGCCTAGCAGCTTCACCATCTCAGGATAGGAGACGAAATAGGGCGCGGGCAGGATGGCCTCGTCGCCGGGTTCCAGCGTCGCCATCAGCGCGTTGAAGATGATCTGCTTGGCGCCGTTGGCCACGACGATGTCGTCGGCCGTGTAGTCCAGTCCGTTCTCGCGCCTGAACTTCCCGGCCACGGCCTCGCGCACTTCCGGCGAGCCGGCTGCGGCGGTGTAGAGGGTCTGGCCCGCTTTGGCGGCTGCATAGGCCGCTTCGATGATGTGGGCAGGCGTCGGAAAATCAGGTTCGCCAAGGCCAAGGTCGATGACGTCGACGCCTTTGACCCGTAGCGCCTTGGCCGCCTGCGAGGCGGCCATCGAAGCCGACGGCTTGACCACGGACAGGCGCGAGGAAATGTAGCTCATCGGCTTTTCTCCGAAATATAGCCCCTGGACACGTCCTGTGCCCGCGCCTCCGTACTGCGCCTGGAGGGATCGCCATAGCCGCCACCGCCAGGAAGTTCCAGCACCAGACGACGCCCTGCCGGAACGTGCTGCCAGCCCTTGGGGCGCATCAGCGTGCCATCGTCGAGCCTGACGATGCCGGCTATCCCGTCCTTGCCGCCATCGCGTCCCTTGGCCGGATGGTTGACCCGGTCGAACATGGCGGAAAAATCGAACTCGTGGCCTTCAGTGGCCGCGATTTCGAGGATCTGGCCGAGGCCGCCGCGAAATTCCCCGTCGCCCCCGGAATCGGGACGCAGTTCCTTGCGCCAGATGACGATCGGCCCGGTGTGCTCGGTCGCCTCGATCGGCATGGTATGGACACCGGACGGAAAGGCGGTGGCGGACAGCCCGTCCAACGTCGGGCGGGCCCCCATGCCGCCGGAATTGAACATCAGCACCTCGGCGCGGCGTCCATCGCTCCCGGCGACCGGCCTGACCGAGATGTGGATGTTCCACAGTGCCGCCGCCCCTTCGGCAAGGATCTGGCCCGGCAGCGCCTTGGCCAGCGCGCCCAGCACCAGATCGGGCACCATATGGCCGATGACGTGCCGCAGGGAGACCGGCGCCGGCCGCGGGGCGTTCAGGATGTTGGTCGGCGACGATATAGTGAACAGAGCAAGCGAGGCCGCATTGTTCGGGATCTCCGGCGCCACGACGCATTTCAGGGCGTAGCAGGCATAGGCCTTGCTGTAGATGATCGGAACGTTGATGCCCCATCGGCTTGTCGGATCGGTGCCGGAGAAATCGACATTCAAATGGTCGTCCTCAATCGAGACAGCTGCCACCAGCTTGACCGGCGTATCGTAGCCGTCGGTCACCAACTCGTTCGACCAGGTGCCTTTCGGCAGCGCCTTGATGCGCTCCAGCGTCGCGTCATGCGTGCGCGTGAAGATGAACTCTCCCAGCCTGTCCAGCGATGCCAGGCCGATCTCCTTCATCATGTCGACCAGGCGGCGATGGCCGACCTCGTTGCAGGCGGCCAGCGAATAGAAGTCGCCGACGACCTGGTTCGGCTCGCGCACATTGGCGCGCAGGATCTTCACCAGATCGAGGTTCACCTTGCCGCGCTCGGCGAACTTCATGATCGGGATCTGGATTCCTTCCTCGTAGACTGACTTGCCGTCGGCGCCGAAGCCACGTCCGCCAACATCGACCACGTGCGCGGTGCAGGCGAAGAATGCCACCAGTTCGCCGTTCAGGAACGAGGGCGAGACCATGGTGATGTCATGGAGATGGCCGGTGCCTTTCCAGGGATCGTTGGTGACATAGGTGTCGCCCTCGTACATCTCCTCGCGCGGGATCTCGTTCATGAACTGCAGCACGGCCTCGGCCATGGTGTTCACATGCCCGGGCGTACCGGTCACGGCCTGCGCCAGCATCTCGCCGCGCGGATTGAACACGCCGGCCGACAGGTCGCCCGATTCACGCACCGACGTGGAGAAGGCCGTACGCAACAGGGTCAGCGCTTGCTCCTCGACCACCGAAATCAGGCGATTCCACATCACCTGCATGCGGATTTCCAAGATGTCGCTCATGCCTGGACCCCTTTGCGGATCAGGAGGATCGAACCGTCGCTCTGTAGCGCGGCATCGAAGAGAGTGGTGACGACCGTCGACGTCTCACGCTCGACGATCACCGCCGGACCGCTGATGCGATCCCCTGGCGAAAGGTCGGCGCGTTCGATGATGGCTGAAACCTGCACGGTTCCGGTCGCCGGATCGAAAACCTCGCGCGTTTGCGAAGCGGCGACGGTCCTGGTCCCCATGGTGATCTCGTGCCTTGCGGGCGCCGGCCGCACGTCCTGCGCCTTGACCGACCAGGTGACGATCTCGATTTCCAATCCGTCGAGGCCATCAATGGCACGGCCGAAGAAGCGCGCATAATTGTCCCGGAAGGCGTCCTTGAGGCTCACCTCATCGCCGGGCTTGAACGCCCTGTCGGGCAGCGGCACCGGGATTTCCCAACCCTGGCCGGCATAGCGCATGAAGGCGGTGATCTCGCGGGTGATGGCATTGTTAGTGCCGGCTCGCACGAAGCTCTCGGCAGTCGTCTTCAGCCCGTCGAGCAGCGCATTCACCTCGCATGCATCGAAGCGCGACAGCCGCATCAGCTTGGAAGCCAGCGCCTCGTAGCCGAACGGCGCCTTGAGAAAACCGATGGCCGAGCCGACGCCGGCGCCTTGCGGGACAAGGCACTGTTCGACGCCAAGCTTCTCGCACAGCCGCGCCGCATGCAGGGGCGCTGCACCGCCAAAGGCGATCATGACATTGTCGGAGATGTTCTTGCCGTTTTCCACCGCGTGGACGCGGGCGGCATTGGCCATATTCTCGTCGACGACCTCGCAGATGCCGAAAGCGGCGGAAACGGAATTGAGCGAAAGCCGGGTGCCGACATCGCGGGTGATCGCCTGCTCGGAAGCCTGCGTGTCGAGCCTGATGGCGCCGCCGGCGAAATTGTCGGGATCGAGCTTGCCCAGCACCAGGTCGGCATCGGTGATGGCCGGGCGGCTGCCGCCACGCCCGTAGCAGGCGGGACCGGGTTCGGACCCGGCACTTTCCGGGCCGGTCTGGATGCGGCCCATGGCGTCGACCCAGGCGATCGAGCCGCCGCCGGCGCCGATCTCGATCATCTCGATGACCGGGATCGAGATCGGCATGCCGGAGCCTTTGCAGAAGCGATAGGTGCGGGCGACCTCGAAGGTCCGCGCCGTGCGCGGCGAATAGTCCTCGATCAGGCAGATCTTCGCGGTCGTTCCGCCCATGTCGTAGGAGACGACGGAGTCCAGGTCGAAGCGCCGCGCCACGTCGGCCGCAAAAATGGCACCGCCGGCCGGACCGGACTCGACCAGGCGCACCGGAAATTCGGACGCGGTTTCCATCGAGATCAGTCCGCCGCCCGAGTGGATCATGAACACCGGACAGTTCGCCCCCATCTCCTTCAGCCGCACCTGGAGGCGCACCAGATAGTCGGCCATCTGCGGCCGGACATAGGCATTGGCGCAAACCGTGTTGAAGCGTTCGAACTCGCGCATCTGCGGCGAGACCTCAGCGCTGATGGAAATCGGTATGTCCAGCTTTCTGGCGAGGATCGCGCGTGCCCGCTGCTCATGCACCGGGTTCATGTAGGAATGGATGAAGCCGATGGCGACGGCGCCGAAGCCGCCCGCGGCGATGCTGTCGGCGATCTCGTCGAGCGCTGCTTCGTCCAGCGGCTGCAATTCCTTTCCGTCCGCGCCGATGCGCCCCTTGACCGTATAGCGATGCTCGCGCGGGATCAGCGGCGGCGGCAGCTTCAGGTTCAGATCATACTGTTCGAACCGGTTTTCCGTGCGCATCTCGATGACATCGCGAAACCCTTCGGTGGTGACCAATGCCGTCTTGGCGCCACGCCGTTCGATGAGCGCGTTGGTCGCCAGCGTGGTGCCGTGAATGACGATGTCGAGGTCCGCCAGCGTGATGCCGGCGTCGCGCACGACGATCTCGATTCCGTCGAGGATAGCCTGTTCGGGGGCGGCATAGTTGGTCAGGATCTTGGTGGAAAAGATCGTGCCGCGCACATCGACCACAATATCGGTGAACGTGCCGCCGATATCCGCGCCGAGACGGATGTCATTTGCCGTACTGGTCATGCGTTGGCCTTATGCGAAGCGAGCGCTGCGTCGCGCATTTGGGAAAGGGTTTGACGCGGCGTGATCGCCTCCGGGGAAATATCCAGCTCCAGGACCGCGCCGGTCGCGGATGCCAGCGCCCTGCCGAAAGCGCCGGCGAACTCCCCCGTCGCGCCGACCCGCTCGGCGTGGAAGCCATAGGCCCGGGCGATGCCGACAAAATCCGGGTTCTCGATGTTCGTTCCCGACACGCGCGCCGGATAGTGCCGCTCCTGATGCGCGCGGATGGTCCCGTAGATGCCGTTGTTCAGGATGAGGACGATCGGCTGCGCCCCGGCCTGCATCGCCGTCCCCAACTCCTGGCAGTTCATCTGGAAATCGCCGTCACCGGCAAAACAGACCACCGTGCGTGAGGGAAAGGCCACTTTGGCCGCGATGGCCGCCGGCAGGCCGTAGCCCATGGCGCCGGATTGCGGTGCAAGCAGCCGCGCCTTTGGCCCGAACCTGAAGAACTTGTTTGGCCACACGGTGAAATTGCCGGCGCCGTTGGTGAGGATGACGTCGTCGGGTAGGTTCTCGCGCAGCCAGCGGCTGACTTCGACCATGTCGACCGGGCCCGGCTGGGCAGGCGCGGTGAACGTGCCCTCATAGCTTTGGCGTGCCTGCGACCGCCACGCGCCCCAGTCGCCCTTGACCGGCGAGAGCGCCTTGGCGAAGGCGTTCGGCCCGGCATGGATGCCAAGCGAGGGCACGTAGATCTTGCCGATCTCGCGATCCGAAGCGTGGACATGGATCAGCTTCTGCTTCGGCTCGGGCACAGACAGCAGCGTGTAGCCATCCGTGGTCATCTCGCCGAAGCGCACATTGATCGCCAGGATCACATCGGCGTCCCGGATCAGCTTCTTGACATGCGGGACCATGCCGACACCGGCCTCGCCGACGAAGACCGGTGAGCCATTGTCGAACTGATCCTGGAAACGGAACGCCGCGACCACCGGAATGTCGGAGGTCTCGGCGAAAGCCTGGAGCACGGCACGCCCGTCAGCTGACCAGTTGGCACCGCCGATCAGGATCACCGGTCTGCTGGAGGCGGCCAGCATGGACCGGGCCTCGGCCAGCGCATCGGCATCGGCCGCGGCCTCGAACACCCTGGCAGGCCCGCTGAGCGCCGCGACATCGGTCAGCGTCGTCAGCATGTTCTCGGGCAGGGCGATCACCACCGGGCCTGGCCGCCCGGTGAGCGCCGTGGTCCAGGCCCGGGCAATGATTTCCGGCAGGCGCTCGACAGCGTCGATCTCCACCGCCCATTTCGCCATCGTGCCGAACACCGCGCGGTAGTCGATTTCCTGAAACGCTTCGCGGCCGCGCATGTCGGTGCCGACCTGGCCGACGAACAGGATCATCGGCGAACTGTCCTGCATCGCCGTGTGCACGCCGATGGACGCATTGGCGACACCCGGTCCGCGCGTCACGAAGCAGATGCCCGGCGAACCCGTCAGCTTGCCATAGGCCGAGGCCATGAATGCCGCGCCGCCCTCGTTGCGGCACAGCACGTAGTCCAGCTTTCCACGAGTGTCGTGCAGCGCGTCCAGCACGGCCAGATAGCTTTCGCCCGGCACACCGAAACTCTTGGTCGCGCCGAGCGCGATCAGGCATTCGACAAGAAGGCGACCGCCATTGCGGATCATGCTGCGACATCCTTCATTCAGGCGGCAAGCGGATCGAGCCTGCCTTTCGGATTCATACGTGCACGCTGGCGCATCGAGACGAAACCAAGAAATGCCGTCTATTCGAAAGTTTTTCTTTCCCGAGAGGCGCGAACCAGGACGTCCGGGTTCATCGTGCCCAGCGGATCGAACGCGCCTTTGAGCCGCGCCATGAGCTCTCGCTCCACCAGGCCGCGATTGCGGTCGGCCATGACCACCTTTGCCCGGCCAAGCCCATGCTCGGCGGCAAAGCTGCCGCCCATCTGAGTGGCAAGAGATGACAGCGCCTCTGCGAACAGCTCGGCCTTGCCGTCGAAATCGGCACGACCTTCCGGCGGAGACAAATTGTAATGGATGTTTCCGTCGCCGAGGTGCCCGAACGGGTTTATCCGCACACCGGGAAGAATGCCGCCGCAGATCTTCGCGCCAGCCTCGACGAAACGGGCGATTGCACCTGGAGGGACGGAGATGTCGTGCTTGAGTTGCTCGCCTTCCAGCCTTTGTCCCTCCGGTTGCTCCTCGCGCAGCCGCCAGAATTGTGCGCGATGCGCACCTGTCGCCGCCAGCGCGCCGTCGCTAACCAGGCTCTGTTCCATGCCCCATTCCAGAGCCGAAGCCAGGATCTCGTCCAGGGGAACGCGTGACGACCCCGATGCCAGTTCGACCAGCAGATAGACGTCGCCCCGTGTCTCCAGTTGGTAGGCAAGGTCGGGCACGTGCTTGAGCGCCAATCGCAGGCCCACATCGGAGAAGAACTCGAGGCCAGTCAGGAATTCCCCGGCCTCGCCGCGCAGGAAGGCGCCGAACGAAACGGCGGCGGCAAAGTCGGGCAGGACCAGAAGGGCGCTCGCTTGCTGCCGAGGCTTGGGGTAGAGCCGCAGGATCGCGCGCGTGACGATGCCGAGCGTGCCCTCAGCGCCACAGAACAGCTTGCGCAGTTGATAGCCGGCATTGTCCTTCTGCACCGCGCGCAGTCCGTCCCAAATCCCGCCATCAGGCGTCACGACTTCGAGACCCAGGACGAGATCCTGCATCATGCCGTATCGGAAAGCCTGGCTGCCGCCGGCATTGGTGCCGATCAGGCCGCCGATCCTGGCGCTGCCTTCTGCGCCCAGATGCATTGGAAACATCAGCCCATGCGGCTCCAGCGCCTCGTGCAGCGTGGCCAGCACGACACCCGCCTCGACGACGATCGATCCGCTGTCCAGATACGGCTTCCCGATCGCCGTCATGCGTGACAGCGAGACGATCACCGCATTCGGCTGCTCGGCGACGGCGGCGCCGCAAAGCCCGGTGTTTCCGCCTTGCGGCACGACTGCCAGTCCGGCCTCGCGACATAGTTTGACGACACTGGCAACCTGCGACGTATTCGCGGGCCTGGCAACGCCAAGAGGTGCGACGCCGTAGCGATTGAGCCAATCGCGCTGGTAGGGCTCGGCATCCCGGCCCGAAAGCCAGCCTTTCGGCCCGAGAATCTCGTGCAGCGCGGTGGCGGGATCGGTCATTGATTTACCCGAGTTAGCTGAGGGCGTGCCGTGCGACACGTCCCGGATCGTTGCTTCCAATCAATGACCCAGCACCTGCGACAGGAATTGTCGAGTGCGCTCGTTGCGGGAAGAGGTGAAGAACTCGTCCGGAGGCGCTTCTTCGAGGATCTCGCCGCCGTCCATGAAAAGCACCCGGTCCGCCACGCGACGCGCAAAGCCCATCTCATGCGTCACGCAGATCATCGTCATGCCTTCCGAGGCAAGCGTGACCATGACGTCAAGCACTTCGGAAACCATTTCCGGATCGAGCGCCGAGGTCGGTTCGTCGAACAGCATGATCTGCGGCTGCATGCAAAGTGCGCGTGCAATGGCGACGCGCTGCTGCTGACCGCCGGACAATTGGCTGGGATATTTCATGGCCTGCTCGGGAATGCGCACCTTCTCCAGGTAGTGGCGGGCGGTTGCCTCGGCTTGCGCCCGCGGCTGCTTGCGCACGATCATCGGGGAGATCATGCAGTTCTCCAGCACCGTCATGTGCGGGAACAGGTTGAAGTGCTGGAACACCATGCCGACTTCACGCCTGATCTCGTCGATATTGCCGACATCGTCGTTGAGCTCGGTCCCGAGCACCGCGATGCGGCCGCCATTGTGCTGTTCGAGGCGGTTGATGCAGCGGATCATCGTCGATTTGCCGGAGCCGGAGGGTCCGCAGACGACGATTTTTTCGCCCCGTTGTACGGAAAGGTTTATCCCGCGCAGTGCTTGGAACGTGCCGTAGTATTTGTCGAGGTTTTCGATGCGGAGCGCCGGCTCACCGGTCGAATTGGTTGAGATCACCTGCACGCCTCCTTACCGTTCGCTGACCGACATGCGGCGCTCGAGAAAGGCGCCATAGCGGGATAGGCTGAAGACGAAGATGAAGTAGATGAAGGCGATGAAGGCATAGACTTCGACATAGGCGAAGCGCCATTCGCCGGTGCCATAGGCGGCATTGCCGGAAGCCAGGATCTCGAAGAAACCGACGATGACCACCAGCGAGGTCTCCTTGAACGAGATGACGAACTGGTTGATCGTGGCCGGCATCGCGTTGCGCATTGCCTGAGGCAGGAGGATGCGGCTGATGCGTTGCCAGTAGCGCATGCCGAGCGCCATGGCAGCCTCCTCCTGTCCTGTCGCAACGCCCTGCATGCCGCCTCTCACGATCTCAGCCTGATAGGCGGAGAAGAACAGAGCGGAGCCGAGGATCACGCGGTAAAGCTTATCGCCCTGCAGCCATTGCGGCAGCGCGAACGGCAGAACCACTGCAAAGGTGAAGAGGATCGATATCAGCGGAAGCGACCGGACCCCGTCGATGATGAGGCCGGTGGTCCGCGAAATCCAGGGCAGCTCCGACCGGCGTAGCAAGGCCAGGCAGATCGCCAAGGGGAAACCGATCAGGCAGGTGGTAACGAAGATGAACAGGGTCAGCGCCAGCCCGCCCCAGGCTTCCTCGCCGACATGGGCAAGGCCAAGCACGCCGCCTTTCATCAATAGGTAGAAAAGGCCTGTTCCGGCTCCCCATACCAGCGCGATCCGGCGGCCCGTCCAGAACGCCGGGATACAGCTCAGCACCGTCATCACCACAACGGCGACGCAGGCCAGCGCCGAGCGCCATTGTTCCTCGTAGGGATAGAGGCCGAAGAAGATGATCCGCCATCTCGCTGCGATGACCGACCAGCAGGCTCCCGCTGTCGCCTGGCAGGCTTCCGGCCCGCCGCTGGTGGTGAAGACAGCCGAGAAAACCGCCCAATTCAGCAGCTTCCAGACCAGGAAGACCATGATCGTCAGACAGGCCAGCGACACCACCGCCTGAAGCGGCGTCGCGAAGAAGCGTCGCCTCAGATCCTCAAGCCTGCCGGGAGCGGGTGGAGCGACAATGACCATCTCCATCTCTCAGCCCCTCAGTTGATTGCCCTTGAGGGCAATTGCCTTGTTGATGCGGTTGAAGACGGCGGCAAGGCTGAGGTTGATGGCGAGGAAGCCTGCCATCAGGATGCCGATCGCTTCGAGGGTTTGCCCGGAATGGTTGATCGTCAGCGCCACAATCATGAAGAAGTCGGTGAAGCCCACGGCGATGCCCATCGTCGTCGCCTTCATCAGCCAGACATACTGATTGGCAAGGATCGGCAGCATGGCACGCAGCGCCAGCGGCAGCCGCACCAGCGTGAAGACCCGCCAGGGACTAAGGCCCAAGGAAAGGGCTGCCTCGACCTGGCCGGTGCCGACAGATTTGAAGCCTCCGCGCACGATCTCCGCAATGTAGGAGCCGCCATAGATGGCGATGGCGATGGCGAGGGTGGCGAACTCCGGAGGGATACGCAGGCCG
>NZ_RZRR01000470.1:0-4303 GCF_003998555.1 Mesorhizobium sp. M7A.F.Ca.CA.002.09.1.1
GGCATAGACCTGCCGCGCCCGCTGCCACGGGATGCCGAATTTGTTCTCGGCCTTGCCGGTGGAGATCTTCTTGTGGGTCCTGGCGTCGACATCGGGATTGATGCGCAGCGAGATCGGCGCCACCTTGCCAAGGGCAACGGCTCGCGCCGACAACAGCTCAAGTTCAGGCTCGGACTCGACGTTGAAGCAGAGAATGCCGGCGGCAAGGGCAAAGTCCATTTCGCGCGCAGTCTTGCCGACGCCCGAAAACAGGATCTTGCCGGCCGGAATGCCGGCGGCCAGCGCCCGGCGCAATTCACCTTCCGAAACCACGTCGGCGCCGGCGCCGAGCTTCGCCAGCGTCCGCAGGACGGCCTGGTTGGAATTGGCCTTCATGGCGTAGCAGACCAGCGTGTCGAGCCCGGCAAAGGACTGGGCAAACACCCGGTAGTGCCTGGTCAGGGTGGCCGTCGAGTAGCAGTAGAATGGCGTGCCGACCTGTGCGGCGATATCTGGTATCGCCACGTCCTCGGCATGGAGCACGCCGTCGCGGTAGTCGAAATGGTTCACGGGAGTGATTCCGGAAGTTGCGGCAAGATGAGATCGGGTTGGAAGGCCCCGCTCTCGTCGGCCTAGATCAGCGGGTCGAGGATGAACTTCTTGTCCTTGACCGGTTTTTCTGGCTCCGGCGGCACGGGCTGATGGGCCTTCGAGGCATCCTTGCGCGCCTGCACGGCCGCCTCATAGGGCGTGTCGAGACCGCCCCTCCTGCCGCAGGCCGAGACGGCCGCGATCGCCACCAGCAGCGTCAGCGTCACCAAAATCCTGCTTCCGGTCATCGATCCATCCGTCCGAAACGTTTGTCAGCCGCCGCTTTTAGCCGAGTTCTCGGCGCATTGCACCCCGAGATATTGCTCGTCGCAATATCTGGCGCAACGTCCGGATATTGCTGGTCGCATGTCCGGGATATTGCTGGCGCAACATCCGGCATTACGCTTTCGCCAGTCGCTTTTTCCAGGCGCGGATCTGCTTCCTCACTTCCGACGGCGCGGTGCCGCCGAAACTGGTGCGGCTCTTGACCGAGTTCTGCACCGCCAGCACTGAGAATATGTCGGCCGTGATGCCGGGATCGATCGACTGCAGATCCTCCAGCGAAAGCTTCTCCAGCCCCACCTTCTTGTCTTCGGCCAGCGCCACCGCCCGGCCGGTGACATGATGCGCCTCTCGGAACGGCAGGCCGAGCGTGCGCACCAGCCAGTCGGCAAGGTCGGTTGCTGTCGCGTGGCCGGAGCCGGCGGCCTTCTTCATCGCGGCTGCGTTGACCGTCATGTCCGAGACCATGCCGGTCATCGCCGCCAGCATCAGGTCGAGCGTCTCGGCGGCGTCGAATACCGATTCCTTATCTTCCTGCATGTCCTTGCCATAGGTCAAAGGCATGCCCTTCATCACCGTCAGCAGGCCGACCAGATGGCCGGTGACGCGGCCGGTCTTGCCGCGCACCAGTTCGGCGGCATCGGGATTCTTCTTCTGCGGCATGATCGACGAGCCGGTGGAAAACGAGTCCGACAGCCTGACGAAGCCGAATTGCGGCGTCGACCAGATGATGATCTCTTCGGCCAGCCGCGACAGATGCGTGGCGCAGATCGCGGCCATGGCAAGGAACTCGAGCGCGAAATCGCGATCCGAGACGCTGTCGAGCGAATTGCGCATCGGCTCGCGGAAGCCGAGCCCCTTGGCGGTCCGGTGGCGGTCGATCGGGAAGCTGGTGCCGGCAAGTGCGGCGGCACCGAGCGGGCTTTCGTCCATGCGTTCGATCGCATCGCGGACACGCGACAGGTCGCGCGAAAACATCTCGACATAGGCCATGCAGTGATGGCCGAAGGTCACCGGCTGGGCCGCCTGCATATGGGTGAAGCCCGGCATCACGGTCGCCGCATGCTCCTCGGCCCGCTCCAGCAGCGCCTCAATCAACCCCTTCAACGCCTCGGCGACGCGAAAGCACTCCTCCTTGACCCAGAGCCGCAAATCGACCGCGACCTGATCGTTGCGCGAGCGGGCGGTGTGCAGGCGGCCGGCCGCCGGGCCGATCAGATCGGCAAGGCGCGCCTCGATGTTCATGTGGATGTCTTCGAGCCGCGTCGAGAACTCGAAGCTGCCGGCCTCGATCTCTCTCAGGATCGTGTTCAGCCCGTCAGCGATTTTTTCTTGATCGGCCGCCGAAATAATGCCCGTTTGCGCCAGCATCTCGCTATGGGCGATCGAGCCTTTGATGTCCTGCGCATAGAGTTTGCGGTCGAAGGAGATAGACGCGTTGATCGCTTCCATGATGGCGGCCGGACCCGAGGCAAAACGTCCGCCCCACATCTGGTTGCTGGTTTTCTTATCGCTCATGGCTATAACCCGTGCTTCGGAGCAGTTTTGAGAAAATGGCAGACGGTAGTAGATTCTTCCCGGCCCCGCGCCTGATCCTCGCCGCCTTGGTGGCGGGCGCGCTGGCGGGCGCGGTCGCGGTATATGTCAGCGAGAGCCGGTCTGGCAACAATGCACCGGCACAAGCTGCCGTGGGTGAGAGCAAGGACGACGTGGCCTGCGCGGCCAAGAGCGACCGCGCCAAGAAGGTCGCGGCTTCGGCCACCGGTGAGGTCGCGGCACTTTTGCCGGCCGATCCGCCACAATCCCTGAAGAGCCTTGCCTTCAACGGTCCGGACGGCAAGCCGATGACGATTGCCGATCATGCCGGCAAGACGGTGCTGCTCAATCTGTGGGCGACATGGTGCGCCCCGTGCCGTGCCGAAATGCCGGCGCTCGATGCGCTGCAGAAGGAAAAGGGCAGCGACGCCTTTCAAGTGATCGCCGTCAATGTCGATGCCGGCGACGATGTGAAGCCGAAGAAGTTCCTCAGCGATACCGGCGTCGCGACGCTTGGCTATTACCGGGATTCGACGATGGCGCTGTTCAACGACCTCAAGAAGCGCGGCCTGGCGCTAGGCCTTCCTGTCACCATGCTGGTCGACGGCGAGGGCTGCCTGATCGCCCATATGAACGGCCCGGCCGAATGGTCGGGGCCGGACGCCAGGCGGCTGGTCGAGACGGCACTCAAGCCCGAGAGCCTCTAGTCTAGCGTGTGGCTAGCGCAGGTGCCGGTGCGAAGGCCAGAACGCTTCTGTCGCGCAAGGTAGCGGGTTTGCTGCCGACAGCGGGTGCGACGACACCGGTCAGCTCGCCGAATTCTTCGATGAGAGCTGGCCTGCCGATATAATAGCCCTGGCCGATCTCGCAGGCTTCGGCGTCCAGGAATTTCAGTTCGCCGAGCGTCTCGACCCCCTCCGCCAGAACCGGCAGGCCGAGACCACGTCCAAGTCCCAGGACGGCGCGCACGATCGCCGCGACCTGGCCGTTCTTGTCGACCGACTTGATGAAGGAGCCATCGATCTTGATCTTGTCGAAGGGGAAGGCGCGGAGGTTGGAGAGCGAGGAATAGCCGGTTCCAAAATCGTCCATGGCCACGCGCACGCCCAGCGCCTTGACCTGCCGCAAGGTGGCCAGCGCCCGCGGCATGTCCTTGACAAGCGCCGTCTCGGTGATCTCAAGCTCGAGCCTGCCGGGCGCCAGGCCGGAATTCAGCAATGTTTCGTGGACCTTGCGGCTGAAATTCGTGTTGTGGAGCTGCACCGCCGAAACGTTGACGGCCACTGTCAGCGGATTTTCCCAGCGGGCGGCTTCCTCGCAGGCAGCCGTCAGCACCCATTCGCCAATCTGGCCAATGGCGCCGCTGTCTTCGGCCACCGGGATGAATATGGCCGGCGACACGTCGCCGCGAGTCGGATGCCGCCAGCGGACCAACGCTTCGAAGCCGACCATCTTTCCGCTGCTGATCTCTTTCTGCGGCTGGTAGACGAGATAGAACTCCTGGCGTGCGACCGCCTGGCGCAGTTCGTGCTCCATGACGCGCTTGTCGCGGGCCTCGGCCCCCATCGATGCTTCGAAATAACGGTAAGTGTCCTTGCCTTCGGTCTTGGCCCGGTAGAGTGCCGTATCGGCGTGGCTTATCAGGCTGGCCTGGTTTTCGGCATCCGACGGATACAGCGCAATGCCGATGCTTGCCGACACAAGGCCGCCGCCGACCGAGAGCCGGTTTTCCTCGCGCATGGCGGTCAGCACCGCGTTGGCGATACGGCCCGCCTCCAACGGGTCGGCCAGGTTCGGCGCGATGATGGCGAACTCATCGCCGCCCAGCCGCGCCACCATCTGCCCTGGACGAAGGATACCGGTCGCGCACTGCGCAACCTTCTGCAGCATGGCGTCGCCTGCGCCGTGCCCATAC
>NZ_RZRR01000471.1:0-4284 GCF_003998555.1 Mesorhizobium sp. M7A.F.Ca.CA.002.09.1.1
GCGCAGGACCGATCCGTAGAAGTGCAGGAACTGCCGCCACACCGGCTGGTCGAGGCCCATGCGTACGCGCAGCGCCTCCATCATCTCCGGCGTCGCGCGTGGCCCCAGCGCGACGGAGGCCGGGTCGCCGGGAATGAGGTAGACCATGGCGAACATCATCATCATAGCGACGCTGATGATGATGGCGCCAAGCCACAGACGCTTGAGGGCGTAGCGGATCATTTTCGGTACCTGTCGGACGGTCTTTGGTGGGGGCGAGCCCCGCCCTCCGATATCATGCCGGTTTGAAGCCGGTGAACACGGGCTCGCCGTTCGGCTTCAGGCCGGCCACAAGCGTGTCTCGATTCATGATGCCGGTGACCTCATGCGTCAGGAAAACGTAGTTGCCGTTCTCCTCCATCAGGTCCTGCAGCTTCTTGTAGATGACATCGCGTTTCGCCGGGTCGAGCTCGACCATGCCTTCGGCATTGAGCTTGTCGAATTCCTCGCTGGAAAACCGCTCCCAGTTCCAGACGCCGATCTGGTCGCGGGTGAACCAGGCAGTCGCCCAGCTCGGATCCGGCTGCATGGAGAAGCGGCTGATGATCATCTGCAGCTTCTTCCAGTAGTCGCCTTCCTTGGCGCCAAGCGTCCAGAAGGTGCCGCTGTCGTTCTGCTTGATCTCCACATTGAGGCCGACATCCTGCAGGTTCGACTGCACGACCTGCGCCGCGGTCAGCCGCTCGGTCTTGTTGAGGATGTCGAGCGTGATCGTCGTGCCGGCCAGCCCCTCCTTGGCGATCATGTCGCGGGCGCGGTCTGGGTCGAAATCGAAAAGGTTCTTCTCGCGATGGCCGGGCAGGCCGGGCGCGATGATGCCGGTGGCGGTTGCGGCGGCGCCGAAATAGGCAGCATCGACCACCGCCTTGCGGTCCACGGCGTACTGAACCGCGCGGCGCATGTTGAGATTGTTGAAGGGAGCGACATCCTGGTTCATGCCGAGCCAGACAAAGGCCAGCGAAGGCTTCTCCACCACTGTCGTCTTCGGCGGCGGCGTCTGCTTCAGGCGCGAGATCGAGGAGACCGCGGTCCAGGTGTAGTCGAGGTCGCCGGCCTCATAGCCGAGTTCGGCGGTCTTCTCGTCCTCGATCGGATGAATGTGGATTTCCGCGAAGGCACCTTGCTCGTACTTCCAGTCGGGATTGCGGACCAGCACCGTGCGCTGCTTGGGCAGCCATTCCTTCAGGATGTAGGGGCCTGACTGAGCCACTGGCTTGACGCCCATCTTGCCACCGAGCTCGGTGATGGCGCGCTTTGACAGGATGGTGCCGGACGGCGTCGGCAAAGTCGACGTCCACAGCGGCGCGAAGGCTTGTTTCAGGTGGATCAGCCCCGACAGCTTGTCCTTGACCTCGACTTCCTTGAGCGTTGCCCAGTCGCCGGAATAGGGGCTCTTGTTGGCTGGGTCGGCGATGCGTTCGATCGAAAACTTGACGTCTTCGGCCGTCATCTGGCCGTAGCCATCGGTGAAGCCGATATTGTCGCGCAGCTGGAAGGCGACGGTCAGCGGATCGAGCTGCTTGATCGTTTCCGCCGCCATCGGCCGCCAGCCCCAGCTGTCGCCAGGCGTGGTGACGACGAGGCCGGCGAAGATGACGCTGGTGATGTCGCCTTCAGGCGCCGCCAGCCGGAAGCAAGGGTCGAGCGTCTGGATGTCGGCGTAGGAGCGCACCTTGAGGATCGGCCCGTCGCTCGACCAGGAAACTTTTGGATTGACCATTGAGGCGAGGCCGAAAGCGCCGGCTGCGGCGAGCAGGCTGCGGCGCGAAACCCTGGTGTCGGCTAGAATGGACATGCTCTACCCCTCAGCTGTTTTCGTTGTCTTGTTTTCAGGCCGCAGGCCATTCTCCAAGCCGGGCCGAATGTGTCGGTCCGCTAAAACTGCTAATAATAGACATCTATGTCTAGCGAAAATTTTGCCGGCACGTCCGAATCTTGGATACGGACGATCTTGCGGAAAATCTCGACATCTGTTCCGACCGCCGCCGGCGCGTCGACTTGGGCAAGTCACGGGCGGAATGTGATCGCGCAGACGATATGGCCTGGCCCGCCATTCGGTGGGGCCTGGATCAAGAGCTGTAGCGGAGATAGGCCTCTCGGCCGCCGCTCACTTCCAGATTTCAGCCGCCAGGCGCATGAAATTGCCGCCCAGGACATCGCGCACGGTCTGCTCGGACTGGCCGCGGCGCAGAAGAACCTCGGTCAGTTCGCGCATCTGACCTGGAGCCGCGTAGGTCGTCGCCCCCTCCGGATATTCGCTCTTGGGCCAGAATTGCGGATTGTCGGAAATGATGCGGTCGATGCCTTTGACATCAACCGGAAAGGCGTAGTCCAGTCCGATGCCGACATGATTTGGGCCAGCCAGGTCGACGAGATATTCGATGTGGTCAGCCAGCCTGTCCGAGTCCGTGCGTCCCTCTCCCAGGAAACGATTGAGCCCGACGATCGCGACGATGCCGCCGGTGCGCGCGCAGGCCTTGATCTGCTCGTCGGTGATATTGCGGCCATGGCCGCACAAGGCCTTGGCGTTGGAGTGCGAGAAGATGACTGGCCGGTTGGAGTATTCCATCACCTCCATCGAGGTGCGATAGCCGGTGTGGGTGACGTCGACGAACATGCCGAGACGGTTCATCTCGTCGATGACCTCGCGGCCGAACGCCGTCAGGCTGGTCTCGACATCGTGGCAACCGCCGCCGGCCAGATTGTTCCTGTTGTACGCAAACAGGATCTGGCGGACGCCCAGATGGTGATAGAACTCGACCATCTCGACGCGGCCGTCGAGCGCGTTCATGCCCTCGATGTCGAAGGTGATCGCCAGTTTGCCTTCAAGCTTGGCCTTGCGGATTTCCGCGACGGAGGAGACCAGCGTGTAGTGCTCGGGATTGGCAAGGATCCAGTGGCGGAAATTTGCGAGCGTCCGCACGGTCTGCTCCCAGGGCAACAGGTCGAAGCCGACATCGATCGACAGATAGTCGATGCCGGCGTCGCGCCAGATCTGCAGATTGTTCAGGTCCGCCGCCGGGTCCGGCATGAAGCCGGAATGCGCGTCCCATATGATTTCACTGTCGAAAATGGCCTGGGCGGCTGTCGAAACGCTCACTTTTTCCTCGCTCTCTCGGCGACACAACACAACGGAAAGCCGGATCAAGCGGCGTTCCGGACGTGTGATCCAGATGCAGTGCGCATCAAGTATCAGGCCACAGACACATGTGTCTAGACAGTCCGGGACGAGCCTGTATGGTCGCCGTCGCTGTATGTCGCTCCGACCGGAACATCGGCAAAAGGGAGAACAAAGATGAGTTCAAACGGAAGCCATGGCGGCAGCGATAGCAGGCATATCGCGGTGATTGGCGGCGGCATCATCGGCTGCAGCGCGGCTTTCCATCTGCTGCGGTCCGGCGTGCGCCGGGTGACGGTCATCGATGCCGGCCAGCCGGGTGCCGCAACCACAAGCGCCGGTGCTGGCTTCGTCTCCCATTGGTCCGCCGGCATGATCCCGCTCGGTGAAGAGGGCTTTCAGCTGCAGCAATATGGCCTCGATTTCTATCGCAGGCTGCACGAGGTCGGCGCCGAGATTGGTTATCGGCCGAACGGCACCTTGATCATGGCGCTGACCGAGGACGGGCGCGAACGCTTCGTCCGCCCGGTGCTGGATTCTCCCTATGCGCCGCCGGAAATGCAGGACCTGGACGCCGTGCAGATCGGGCAGAAGATGCAGGGCCTCATCGATCCGGCCCGGGTCCATTCGGCGGCCTACAATCCGCACGGCATCCAGCTCGACACCAAGCTGGCGATGGGGGTGCTGACCGGCCAGATCAGCGAGCTCGGCGGCGTCTTCCGCAGCAACACACGCGTGACTGCCGTCCATGATGCCGGCGACCGGGTGACGATCGAGACCGACCAGGGCGGTCTTGAGGCTGATGGCGTGATTGTTGCCGCCGGCGCCTGGAACAACCAGGTCCTGTCAGGCCTTGGCTGGCAGTTGCCGCTGCTGCGCGTCGTTGCAACGCGCATCGTCACCGACGACCGTGGGCTGCCATCGACCATTCCCACCGTCCAGTGCCGCGAATTGCGGCTGTGGCTGCGCGAGACATTCGGCGCCATAATGTGGGGAACCGGCCGGCACTACAAACCTCTCAACAAGACGAACGACAGCGAAATCGAACCCGGCCAGCCGCACAATATCGGGCTGATGCAGGAAACCTCCGAGCAGGAGCTTGCCGAGTTGCAGACGGTGTTCCCGCC
>NZ_RZRR01000472.1:0-4281 GCF_003998555.1 Mesorhizobium sp. M7A.F.Ca.CA.002.09.1.1
GACCAGCACCGAGCCTTTCTTCATGCCCGACAGCATTTCGCGCGAAACCAGTTTTGGCGCCGCGGCACCCGGGATCAGCACCGCGCCGACGACGATGTCGGCTGAAAAACACTCTTCTTCCAGCGCCTCGACAGTCGAGTAACGGGTGTGGACGCGGCCGGCGAAGAGATCGTCGAGCTGGCGCAATCTCGGGATCGAGCGGTCGATGATGGTGACGTCGGCGCCAAGGCCGGCCGCCATCCTGGCCGCGTGCAGGCCGACGACGCCACCGCCGAGCACGGTGACCTTGCCGGGCAGCACGCCGGGCACGCCGCCCAGCAGCACGCCGCGGCCGCCATTGGCCTTCTGCAGCGCCGTGGCGCCGGCCTGGATCGACAGGCGTCCGGCAACTTCCGACATCGGCGCCAGCAGCGGCAGGCCGCCACGGTCGTCGGTCACGGTCTCGTAGGCGATTGCCGTCACGCCGGACGCAAGCAGGCCCTTGGTCTGCTCCGGATCCGGAGCAAGGTGGAGGTAGGTATACAGGATCTGGCCTTCGCGAAGCTGCGCCCATTCGCTGGGCTGCGGCTCCTTGACCTTGACGATCATGTCCGACTTGGCGAACACCTCGGCGGCCGTCTTGGCAATCGTGGCGCCGGCGGCGCGATAGGCGTTGTCATCGGCGCCGATGCCGGCACCGGCCCCGGTCTCGACCAGCACTTCGTGGCCATGGGCGACATATTCGCGGACCGAGCCGGGGGTGAGGCCGACGCGGTATTCGTGGTTCTTGATTTCCTTGGGGCAGCCGACGCGCATTTTCTTCTCCTGATCCGGCCCTTTTGGGCTCGTTCCCTGTATGGCTGGAGTGAACCACGAATCGTTGCGCAGGTGTTTGCGAATGCGCTTGCGCCCACCGGCCGGTTTCGATAATTGTTGCGCGAAACAGCAAGATATTCGCAGGATTCACGAATAATGCCGCTCGACAGGATCGATATCGCCATTCTCGAGGCTTTGCAGAAGGATGGCAGGATACCCAATGCGGCGCTGGCCGAGAAGGTCGGCCTGTCGCAGTCGGCCTGTTCGCGCCGGCTCGACAATCTGGAGAAATCCGGAACCATTCGCGGCTACCACGCCCGGCTTTCCAATGCGGCACTTGGCCACCAGATGACGGCGATCGTGCACATATCGCTGTCGGGGCAGTTCGAGAAGACGCTGTCGGATTTCGAGGCGGCGATCAAGCGCTGCCCGAACGTGCTGTCCTGTCACCTGATGTCGGGCGAATACGACTACATCCTGCGGATCGCGGCGAAGGATCTCGTCGACTATGAGCGCATCCACAAGGAATGGCTGTCGGCGATGCCGCATGTGACCAAGATCAATTCGTCCTTTGCGCTACGCGAAATCGTCGACAGGACCGCCATGGGCATGAAGCCGGAAATGGCCTAGGCCTCCGTTACCACCCGATCCATCGGAATGTCGTGCGGCTGCGGGTAGATGGTCGCGATGCGCTGCAGCTCGTAGCCGACGCCGATGACCAGTGGCTTGAACGGCATCGCTGCCAGCGTACGGTCGAAGAAACCGCCGCCATAACCCAGGCGGTAGTTCAGGGGATCGATGCCGACGATCGGCGAGATGACGATGTCCGGCAGCACCGGATCGCCCTCGGCCGGGATCGGGATATTCCAGACACCTTTCTCCAGCCGGTCGCCTGCTTTGTAGGCGCGGAAGATCAGCGGCTGCCCCTTCTCGATGACGATGGGCAGGGCGGTGCGGCCGCCGCGTTCGTTTATGGACGTCATCCAAGGCCGCAAATCCGGCTCGCCGCGAAACGGCCAGTAGAGACTGACCATGCGGCCGGCGATCTCGCCGATTACCGCGTCGAGGCCATCGGCGATGTGTTGCGACATTACCGTTCGCGCGTCGGCCGAAACAGCAAGACGCGCGGCGATCAGGCGTTCGCGCTCAGCCTTGCGCCAGCGTCTCACATCGGTCCAGTCGCTCGAAGGCGCACGGAATTCCGTATCGAGTTCGTGCATGAAACAGGGCGGCGAAGAATACTGCGCCGGAGCATCGTCGTCACGATCGTTGGCCATGCCTCACCTCATCGCGTGTTCGATGACGCTATACCTCGCGATACGATACAACATGTGCATTCACGACATGCAACGACGAGTCTCGGGCACTGGCCATCTGTTGTTGCATTGCACAAAAATACCTACATGCAGGACAGGCAATCTTGCTAACAAGGTGAACGAAATGAACGAAGCCAGGCATCATGTCGTCGTTGTCGGCGCGGGGTTCGGCGGCCTCGAGTTCACCCGTGCGCTTGCCGGCGCTCCCGTGCGCATCACCATGATAGACAAGCGCAACCATCACCTCTTCCAGCCGCTGCTCTACCAGGTGGCGACGACGGCGCTGGCCACCTCCGAGGTTGCCTGGCCGATCCGCCACCTCCTGCGCAAGCGCAAGGATGTGACGACGCTGCTCGCCAATGTCACCGGTGTCGACCGCGCCGGCAAGCGCGTGCTGCTCGATGACGGCAGCGCGGTCGCCTACGACACGCTGCTGCTCGCCACCGGTGCCCGCCACGCCTATTTCGGCCATGACGAATGGGAGCCGTTCGCGCCTGGCCTGAAGACGCTGGAGGACGCCACCACCATTCGGCGGCGAATTCTCCTGGCCTTCGAACAGGCCGAGCGGGAGGCTGATCCCGCCAAGCGCCAGGCGCTGCTGACCATTGCGATCGTCGGTGGCGGGCCGACCGGCGTCGAGCTTGCCGGCACCATCGTCGAGCTGGCGCATGACACGCTGCGCGGCGAGTTCCGCAACATCGACACGCGGCAGACGCGCGTGGTGCTGATCGAGGCCGGCGACCGCATTCTGGCCAATTTCGCACCGAAACTTTCCGACTACGCCAACAAAGCGCTCGAGCGGCTCGGCGTGACGGTCGAGCTCGGGCGGGCCGTCACGCGCTGCGACGCCGAAGGTGTCGTGTTTGGCGATAAGCAACTGGCCGCCCGAACGATCCTGTGGGCAGCCGGCGTTGCCGCTTCGCCAGCCGCTGAATGGCTGGGAGCGAAGGCGGACCGCGCGGGCAGGGTGCTGGTCGAGCCCGATCTAAGTGTGCGTGGCAGCCCGGAGATCTTCGTCATCGGCGACGCCGCTCATGTGCTGCGGCCAGACGGGCGGCCGGTTCCCGGCGTGGCGCCTTCCGCCAAGCAGGAGGGCCGACATGTTGCGGCTACCATCAAGGCCAGGCTCGGCGGCGACACGACCGCGCGTCCTTTCCACTACAGGCATGCCGGCGATCTGGCGACGATCGGCAAACGCGCCGCCGCCATCGATTTCGGCTGGATCAAGCTCACCGGCTGGCTCGCCTGGTGGCTGTGGGGAGTGGCTCACATCTATTTCCTGATCGGCTTTCGCAACCGGCTTGCTGTTTCGCTGAGCTGGCTATGGATCTACGCGACGGGGCAACGCAGCGCGCGGCTGATCACCCAGGGCGACGACGACAAGGGCTGATTTCTTCACCGGCACCGTTCATCCGCACGTCATCTGTTGCTGGTCGACTGACCTTCCGATGCACGCAACTTCTTGAATGGACTTGAGCCGATTTCGGCGCGAAGTTCGCTTCGGGGCAGGGCGTGTCACGTTGTCGATAAGGAGAAAACATGTCGCAACTGCTCCATCCCGTCTCCCGCCGCGATTTCCTCGCTGGCACCGCAGCTACAGGGGCGCTGATCGTGCTTCATCCCTTCTCCGCTCGCGCACAGGCCAACCAGGCGCATCTCCGGATCATGGAGACCACCGACATCCATGTGAACGTGCTGCCTTACGATTATTACGCCGACAAAGCGAACGACACGCTGGGCTTGTCGCGCACGGCCTCCCTGATCGACGCCGTGCGCAAGGAAGCGGTGAATTCGATGCTGATCGACAATGGCGACCTGCTGCAGGGCAATCCGATGGGCGACTACATCGCCTATGAGAAGGGCCTGAAGGACGGCGACCTGCATCCGATCATGAAGGGTATGAACCTGCTCGGCTACGAGTGCTCGACGCTGGGCAACCACGAGTTCAACTATGGCCTGTCGTTCCTGGACAAGGTGCTGGCCGGCGCCAATTTTCCCTTCGTCTGCGCCAATCTGATCCGCGGCACGGAGCTTGCCGCGAACCCGCGCGACGACAAGCTCTATCTCAAGCCCTATGTCATCCTCGACAAGAAGATCAAGGACGGTTCGGGCGCCGAGCAGCCGATCAGGATCGGCATCATCGGCTTCGTGCCGCCGCAGATCATGGTCT
>NZ_RZRR01000473.1:0-4280 GCF_003998555.1 Mesorhizobium sp. M7A.F.Ca.CA.002.09.1.1
CTCAAGAGCCAGGGTTATCGGGCGCGCGCCATCCATCCGGGCACCAACTGGTTCTGGAACCGTGGCGCGGTCTACGCCGATTTCGGCTTCAACGATTTCAAGTCGGAAGAGACGCTGCCGCCAATGCAAAAGCGCGGGCCACTGGCATCGGATGCCGCGATGACCGACGAGATCATCAGCGAGGCCGACGCCAGCGAAGAGCCGGTGTTCTTCTTTGCGGTCAGCCTGCAAAACCACGGTCCCTACGAACCGAACCGCTATTACAGTCCCACGCACAGGGTGCAGGCGCCGATCAGCCAGTGGGCGCGCGAATCGCTGCTCAGCTACGCCGAAGGCTCAGCCGATGCCGATCGCGGTCTCGAACGCCTCGTCGAATGGGCAAAGACACGCTCCCGCCCAACCGTGATCGCCTTCTTCGGCGACCATCTGCCGCCGCTCGGGCCGGTCTATGTCGAAACCGGCTTCCTGAAGGACAATGTCGCGCCGCGCAAGGAAGCGTCGCCCGAGGCTGCCCTCGAGCATCATGAGACGCCGCTGGTCATCTGGTCGAACCGCACCGGGCCGGCTGAGCACATGGGCGCTGTCAGCCCGGCCTTCCTGCCCTATCATATCCTGAAGACGGCCGGCATCAGCCATCCCTACTACACCGGCTTCCTGGGCGAGATGAGCGAACACTACCGTGTCGTCGACCGCAATTTGCTGCTGACGCCGGCTGGCGAGGCCACGCCCGATTGGGCGCGGCAGAAGGAGATCGATCCGGCGATCCGCGATTTCCGCCTGCTGCAGTACGATATGATGTTCGGCAAACGCCACGCAGCGCCCGACTTCTTCCCCGAAACGGTCGACAAGATTGTCGCCGCCCATACGAGTTGAGGCCAGCGATTTCCTCAGAGCCTGCTGGTCCGTCTCGGTTCGCGTGTTCAGTTGGTCAATTGCAGCTTCGTGAAGTTGTTGGCGATCTGAAGGAACACGTTCGGCAGTTTGGTCGGATCGTTGACGGCATAATAGTTGCTCGGATCCGAGGCGCAGGCGCTGTAAAGCGCACGGTTGGCTGCGGTGTCGGATTGCAGCACCATGGTGTAGATCTGCACGCCCTCGTTCTTCAATTGCGTGCAAACGTTTTTGGTCCAGCCGTCGACATTGCGCGCAGCGGTCGTCTGGTTGTCCGATCCGAAGCGGCCGCCAGCCAGATAGCCATAGGATGTGTAATCCGACTTTGTCGGTTCTTGTTCGCTGGCGCCATAGACGACGTTCTCGCCGTCGGTGAGCAACAGCACGATCTTGCTGATGCCGGGCGTCTTCCAAGGCGCTCCGTCGGTGTAGGGCGCGGCGGGCGACAGCACACGCATACCCCATGACAGGCCCTCGGAGACATTGGTACCCGAGCCATTCCACTCGGTCATCTGACTGGCCGCCTTGCGCAGCTTGTCGAAATCGTCGGTCAGGGGGACCACCGGGGTCGGACACGCACGGTTCGGGCCGACAGTGACGGGAGAGCCGATCTCGGTGATGAGTTCCTTGGCGGGCGCAACATATTTGGCGATCTTTTCCCTGGCATCCCTGTCATCGGGCGACAGAAGTTCGATGAGATTGCCGAGCAGGTTGCTGAGATCGATGCCCAGAATGTTGATGCCCGACTGGGCAAGCCTGGTTTTGTCGCTGACATCGTTGAGATAGGAGTTGTTGTAGTATTTATCCGAATTGCCATAGGAGCCAGACGGCTTCTGGGCGTCTTCGGGATCATCCGGCGCAAAGTAGGGCACGAACAGCGTGTCGGGCTTGGCCGGGTCGGGTGGCGTGTCGGAGATATTGTAAGCGCCTGGCCGCGCCTCGACGCAACCTTTCCATCCGGTGCCATTCCATCCGGCATCGGCCCATCCGGTCTTCTTGAGCTGTTTGAAAAGCGCCATGTGGTTCGGCCGCTTGCCGTCGATGACGGGAAAATTGACGCCGTTGGTTGAGGACTTGCCGTCCATGTCGATCCAGGACGGGTCGAAGCCGTCGCCATTGACATTGACGGCCGTCACGAAAGGAACCAGCGAGGCGCGGATCTTGCGCGTTGGCGATTTCGCCGCTTCGAGCGTGTCGAGCAACGATTTTGTCGCCGTCCTCAGCGCCGTCATCCGCGCGCCGGCCATCGAGCCGGTGTTGTCCAGCACCAGCACGACTTCGAGCTGGTTGTTCGATTCGACCGCCGAGGCATCGACCACGATGTGCTTGCTGTCGCCGAACAGGAAGGCGAAGTTGAGATGGACGTCCGCCGAGGCAACCGCCTTGGTCTTGACGAAGTTGACGCCCTTGTCGACAGTCAACGTCGCCTGCGCATTGTCGAGCTCGCCATGACCGACGATGTTGGCCTGGAAATAGCGGTTGAAAGCGTCATTGCGGGTGATGTCGAGATCGCCAAGATGCGAAGAAGCAAGGTTTGCCGAATCGAGAGCGTTCTGCAAATTGCTCTTGGCCCGCATAAGGGTCGAGACATCGGTTGCGAAAGCGACTGCCGTCAGGATGACCGGCAAACCCAGTCCCAGCACAAGCGTGAAATTGCCGCTCTTCGAGCGCCAGAATTTGTTGAGAAGCATCCTTACCCCCGGAAATGCTTGCCGCTTTTGCGCGGTTGTCCGGGCTTTTGCGCCTTCCATGATGAATCGACCGTTGACGGCCAGGCTTCAACTCCACACAACCTGCTGGTGTGGTTAAGACGTGGTTGCCGGAAACCACGACTCCGGCCGTTGCTGCTCCCGATCGTCGCCTGCGACACACGGGAATGCCGCTTGCCCTTGCTTTGCGGCCGGATTGCTGTATAGACGCCCGCAATCTGCCGGTCCTTGCTGGGGGCTGAACGGAGGGCCGGAGGTTTTTCAGAACCTTCGTGTGAAGCCGGAAGTGCTTCCGCCTCCCGTGTCTCCGCTCTCGACCGTCTCGTCATGCTCCTTTCTTCCCCCTGCCCCTCGAGGGTTTGCGGGTCAGAGAAGTTGCAGAGGCTTTTGCCGCCGGGAACCGGGAGAGAAACGAAGAAAGGCATAAGACATAATGGCTCTTTACGAACATGTGTTTCTTGCCCGGCAGGACCTCTCGCAGCAGCAGGTCGATGCGCTTGTCGAACAGTACAAGGGTGTCATCTCCGCAAATGGCGGGTCCGTCGGCCGGGTCGAGAACTGGGGACTGAAGTCCCTCACCTACCGGGTCAACAAGAACCGGAAGGCTTACTACACGCTGATGGACCTGAATTGCCCGGCGGCCGCGCTCAACGAGATGGAGCGCCAGATGGGCCTGTCCGAAGACGTGCTGCGTTTCCTGACCATCAAGGTCGAGGCGCATGAGGAAGGCCCGTCGGCCATGATGCAGAAGCGCGAAGAGCGCTCGGAACGCGGCGGCTTCGGCGACCGTGACCGTGGCGATCGTGGTCCGCGTTCGTTCGGCGATCGTGATCGCGGCGACCGTGGCGATCGTCCGCCGCGCTCGTTCGGCGACGCCGGTGCCGATCGTGGTCCGCGCCGTCCGCGCGAAGGCTTTGAAGGGGGTGCAGAATAATGGTCGACATCAATCAGATCCCGACCCGGCGCCCGTTCCATCGCCGCCGCAAGACCTGCCCGTTCTCCGGCGCCAACGCGCCCAAGATCGACTACAAGGACGTGCGTCTGCTGCAGCGCTACATTTCCGAGCGTGGCAAGATCGTGCCGTCGCGCATCACCGCCGTCAGCCAGAAGAAGCAGCGCGAACTCGCCAAGGCGATCAAGCGCGCCCGCTTCCTCGGCCTGCTGCCCTACGTGGTTCGCTAATATCTCAAATGCGGGCGGTTCGCCGCCCGCTCTTCTCCCACGGCGACGGGCGCCGCAGGGTTGAACATCAAATCCCGGGTTGAGGTCAAAACCTCTAACTGCCGCACAGGCAGGACAGCGACACCAGCGCCAAAGGCGCTCAAGCTTCCTGACCTGTTCCCAAGACATTCGGCGCCGATCTCATCGATCGATTGGCGTCCAACCAAAGGAACAAATCCATGGACGTCATTCTTCTCGAACGCGTTTCCCGCCTCGGCCAGATGGGCGATACCGTCAAGGTCAAGGACGGCTTCGCCCGTAACTTCCTGCTGCCGCAGGGCAAGGCGCTGCGCGCCAACGAAGCCAACAAGAAGAAGTTCGAAGGCCAGCGCGCCCAGCTTGAAGCCCGCAACCTCGAGCGCAAGTCGGAAGCGGCCCAGGTCGCTGAAAAGCTCGACGGCAAGAGCTTCATCGCCGTTCGCTCCGCCGGCGAAACCGGTCAGCTTTACGGTTCCGTTT
>NZ_RZRR01000474.1:0-4275 GCF_003998555.1 Mesorhizobium sp. M7A.F.Ca.CA.002.09.1.1
GGCGATGGTGGCGCCTTCCAGAACCAGCTGAAGTCCGCGCCGGACGGTTTCGACCTCCGGTAACTCAGGCATGACCGCCGATCGCCGCATAGAAAGAAGTGCCGTAGCGTCCGGGCGCCAGCCCGAGATGCTCGGCCACGGTTTCGCCGATGTCGGCGAATGTCGTTCTCAGTCCGATGTCGCCGCCCTTGAGACCCGGTCCAGTGCCGATCACCGGAACGCGCTCGCGCGTGTGATCGGTCCCGGCCCAGGTAGGGTCGTTGCCGTGGTCGGCCGTCAGGATGAGAAGATCGCCCTGCCGCAGCCTCGCAAATGCCTCCGGCAGCCGCAGGTCGAAGGCCTCGAGCGCTGCAGCATAGCCCGCGACATCGCGGCGGTGACCGAATTCGGTGTCGAAGTCGACGAAATTGGCGAAGACGAGGTCACCGTCGCCGGCATCATCCATCGCACCCAGCGCTTCGTCGAACATAGCCATGTTGCCTGCCGCCTTGCGCACTTGCGAAATTCCGCGATGGGCGAAGATGTCGCCGATCTTGCCGACGGCGATGACACGGCTGCCACGCGCCGTCAGCCGGTCGAGCAGGGTCGGTTCCGGCGGGGGCACGGCGTAGTCATGACGGTTGTATGTCCGCTCGAAAGTGGCGGTGGTTTCGCCGACGAACGGCCGCGCGATCACCCGTCCGATCCTGAGCGGGTCAACCAGCCTGCGCACCACCTGGCAGAATTCATAAAGCCGATCGAGGCCGAAATGGACTTCATGCGCGGCGATTTGCAGGACCGAGTCGACCGACGTGTAGCAGATCGGCTTGCCGGTCCGGATGTGTTCCTCGCCAAAGCGCTCGATGATTTCGGTGCCCGGCGCATGGCAATTGCCGAGAATGCCCGGCACCTTGCCTTCGCGGATCATCGCCTCGGTCAGTTCGGCCGGAAAGGCGGGAACCGTATCCGGGAAATAGCCCCAGTCGAGGCGCACCGGCAGGCCGGCGATCTCCCAATGGCCCGACGGCGTGTCCTTGCCGCTCGAAACCTCCTGTGCGGCGCCGTGAAAGGCAGTTGGGAGCAGATCCGTCCCGCTGCTGGCAAAGCCCAGCCCCGTTGCGGTTTCGGCAGCCTTGCCAAGCCCGAGCGAGGCCATCTGGGGGACAAACAGCGGTCCACTGCGAAGCCCTTCGCGATCCGCGCGGCCCTCTGCACAGGCTTCTGCGATGTGCGCGAATGTGTTGGCGCCGGCGTCGCCGTAGCGGTCGGCGTCGGCCGCTCCACCGATGCCGAAGGAGTCCAGAACGAAGAGGAAAGCGCGTGCCATCGAGTTGTTGCCAGTTTGACCGACCAGACATAGGGTTCCGCGACTTCATTGGCAATTCGGAAACCAAACGGCAACGGCTTGGCGTGATAGTCTGGTGCATGTCGCCCAAAAGTGCGCAGCGGTTTTGGGATAACGACATGCACAAACAGAGATGCATGTCGCCCAAAAGTGCGCAGCGGTTTTGGGATAACGACATGCACAAACAGAGATGCATGTAGCCCAACGGTGCGCAGCGGTTTTGGGCTGCGATATGCACAAATGCTCCGGGCATGGGCATGAATCGAGGACAACAGACCGTGGTTCCTGTCATGAGGGTTGCGCTGAAGACTTATGCCGCTCTCATGCTGGCGCAGGTCGCGCTCTGGTCAAATCCGGCGCATGCCGACTGGCGCGACGATATCGGCACGTTTCGCATCGGCATCGTTGCCGAGCCAGGCGCCGGCAACTCCGTTCCGGGGCTGGCACTGTTGACCGACGCCTACACCAAGGCCTTGGGCATGAAGGTCGAGTTTGTCGTTGCCCGCAACTATGCCGCGCTGATCGAGGCGCAGGCCAATGCCCGCATCGAATATGCGATCTATTCGGCCACCGCATATGCGACGGCCTCGCAGCGCTGCTTATGTATCGAACCGCTTGTGGCTCCGGTCGATTCAGACGGCGCGATCGGCATCCGCTCGGTTCTGCTGACGCGGGACGGCAAGCTGCCCGACCTTGCGGCGATGGACAGCCATCGTATCGCCATGGCGCCTCCTGACAGCGTCGGCGGTTCTCTCTTGCCATTGGCGGCGTTGGCGGCGGAAGGCCGCAAGATCGCGGAAGATGCACCGTTTCTGGTCCATGCCGATTCGGCCGCGGCGGCCGAGACGATGCTGGTCGACGGCAAAGCCGATGGCCTGTTCGGCTGGGTGACGGCCGCTGCCGACGGCCCGCGAGAACCGTCGGGCACGCAGGCGAGGTTGGAGGCGGCAGGGCTCTCGGTGACGGCGCTTCGGATCGTATGGACGTCGGGCCTGTTGAGATACGGCCCCCATGCGGTCCGCAGCGATCTCGACCCCGAAGCCAAGCGCCGGCTTGCCGTGTTCCTCACCAACCTCAAGTCGACGACGCCCGATATCTACGATCTCCTGGAATCGAAACATTCCGGCGGCTTCGCCACCGTGGCGCCAAAAGACTACGAGATGGCCGCTGCTATCGTGCGCTTCGTTTCGGACCGTGGGCCGCAGCAGTAGCTGGAGCGGCCTGCGCACGCCTGGCTGCCTCTGTTCAACAGTCGCTGCAAGGGATCGTCACGCTTCTGCGGGGGCGCAGAAAATAGGTTTCGCCCATGGTTATGTTGCTGAAAGCCGAGGTCAGCCCAAGCTTCTGTTGACTGCTCGCGCTCCACGCGATGACCGGCGTATAGCCGAGGTTACTTTCAACGCGGATGAGAAAAGTGTTGGCGACTCTGAGCGACGCCGGGATCGTTGTCTCGGTGGTGGCGGCGGCGCCAGGGCTGGCGACGCCGGCTACCAATTTGCGTGACCACACCACCAGTGCCCTCGTCGCATCGGCCGAGACCTGGATTGCCGTGACGGTGATGGTCGGATTTGAGCGGTTGTAGGGCTGAAGGGTGACGCTGCCGATCTGCATGATGGCGTCGACATCTGCCTTGAGGACGCTTGTCTGCTGGGTGACGAGATCGGCCACCATGCTGCCGATACGGCTGACCTTCTTGCTGGTCTCGATGGCTTGCGACGCTTCCATTGTGAGGAAATACATGATCAGCAGAATTGGCATGATCAACGCGAATTCGACCGCCGCGATGCCACGACGATCGGACCAGAACAGACTTGTTTTCCGCCAAACTCCCGTAATCATAAGATGTGCCCCCGCACGCATCATGCCCATTGCCCTTTTCTTATACTGCTCGTGCATTCCGCTCAGTTGTCGAACGGTTCGTTCTGCCAGGTCACCGATGCGAAGTGCAGCGTCTTGTTGCCGCCCATTGATTTGGCCAGCAGGTCGGTCATGATCGGCCATTTGTAAAAGACCCGCAGCATGTTCCTCGACTCCGCCGCACCCGCTGTCACTGAAAACGACTGGGTTGCGGTGCCTTTCGTCAATACGACATCGCCGTTCTGGATCTTGAAGCCGGCCGTGGCCGCATCCGCGAACGATGTATATTGGCGAAGATCCACCAGCAGTTGATTGGGACAATCCTGGGAAACGATGATCTGCAGTTTTGTGCAGATCATGTCCCGCAAGTTGGTTCCGGCGACGTCAACCGCCCTCAACTGGCCGGTGCGAAGCTTGCGCGCGACATCGTCGGTGATGTTGGCCATCACTTCCTGCGCGGCAAACGAGATGCAGCTTTCCAGAATGGCGAAGACAAGCAGCGCGAAGGGGACTGAAAGGATCGCGAATTCGATTGCCGTGGCGCCGCGCCGGTCACGAAGAAAACGGGCGAAAAACCTTGGGCATCTCACTTTGTGGTCGCCTGCGCGGCCGTATCCCTTGCTCATGTCCGATCCTGCCGATCTCTATGCGGTCTCGGAAGGACCATTAACGCAAACCGATTGAGGTCCGGTTTGGATGATCGTTAAAGTCGGCGCAGGCCTCTTAACCGGCCAATAACCGCACCGGCAGCCGGTCACGCCACCTATCGGCTGACGCTCATCTCCGCCTCGGAAGACTTCTCCGCTTCGCTCTTGTAGGAGCTTTCGCAATACGGCGTGCAGGACATCGTCTGGATTTCGGCACGCCGATAGATGCGCACCGACGAAGCAGCCTGCCGCACGACGGTAACCTGCTCATCGACGATGGGACTGCCGTCGGTATCGAGCACGACCAGATTGGTGACGCCGAAACCTTTGCCGGTGAGCACGATCGTCGAAGCGTCCTGCACGGAAGCGTCGGCGATTGCCGGGTTGCCGACCACGATGGTGTCTGCGGGACGCGACAGTTTGACGATCTTGGCCTGGTTCATCGTG
>NZ_RZRR01000475.1:0-4269 GCF_003998555.1 Mesorhizobium sp. M7A.F.Ca.CA.002.09.1.1
TCACCAATGTCGCCGCGGGGCGGATCAGCTCGACGTCGACCGACGCCCTCAACGGCTCGCAGCTCGCCGCCACCAACCAGGCCGTCGATGCCATCGGCACCACCGTCAACAATCTTGGCGCTGGCGTGACCAATCTCGGCAACATTGTCAACAACATCGCCGGCGACACCTCGACCGCCTACACCGACGCCAACGGCATCGGCATCCGCTACGCTCGCACTAACGAGGCCGGACTGGCGCAGACCGATTCCTTCGCACAAGGTGTCGGCTCCACCGCTGTCGGCTACCAGGCGACCGCGACCGGGGTCAGCGCGCTGGCGCTCGGCCGCGCCAGCAACGCCAGCATCGACGGCAGCGTGGCGCTGGGCTCGGGTTCGATCTCCAATCGCGCGATCGCTCCGGCTACCGGCCAGATCGCAGCCGGTCCGTCGAACTTCATCCAGTTCAACACGACCGACAAGGCGCTGCTCGGCGCGGTTTCGGTCGGCGACGTCAACTCCTACCGGCAGATCACCAATGTGGCCGACGGCACGCAGGACCAGGACGCGGTGACGGTGCGCCAGCTCGCCGGCGCCATCGCTGCCGTGTCGGTCACCTCGACGAAATACTTCCATGCCAATTCGGCGGCGGGCGACTCGCTGGCGGTCGGCGCGGAGTCGGTCGCGGTCGGTCCGACGACCGTCGTCAACGGCGACAACGGCATCGGCATCGGCAACGGCGCCATCGTCGACCAGACAGCACCCGGCGGAACGGCCATCGGCCAGAACGCGCATGTGCTGCTGGCCGACGGCCTGGCGCTCGGCACCAATTCGACCGCCTCCGGCATCCAGTCGGTGGCGCTCGGCGCCGGCGCCCAAAGCACCTTCATCAACAGCGTCGCGCTTGGTGCGCAGTCCATCACCACGGTCGGCGCACAAACGAACTACGCGGCCTATGGGCTTGCTGGCGCGCAGACCTCGGTCGGCGAGGTGTCGATCGGCGCCGCCGGGGCCGAACGCAAGCTGACCAATGTCGCGGCGGGCTCGGCCGACACCGACGGCGTCAACGTCTCGCAGTTGCGCGGCGTGACGAAAAACGTCACCGACCTGTTCGGCGGCGTTACCACGATCAATCCCGACGGCTCGATCACCGGCCCGACCTACACTATCCAGGGCAACAACTACTCGACCGTCTATGACGGCCTGACGGCCGTCGACAATGCCCTGACCACCATCAGCAATGGCGGCGGCATCAAATACTTCCACGCCAATTCGACGCTGGCCGACAGCATCGCCGGCGGCACCAACGCGGTGGCGATCGGGCCGGAAAGCGTGGCGAGCGGCGCCGAGAGCGTGGCTGCGGGCCATGGCTCGACGGCTACCGGGGCGGGCGCCGTCGCGCTCGGCCAGGGTGCGCAGGCCAACAACGCCAACGATGTGGCGCTCGGCTCCGGCTCGGTGACGCAGACAGCCGTCGGCACCTCCAGCACCGTCATCGGCGGCAAGACCTACACCTTCGCCGGAACGACTCCGACCGGAACCGTCAGCGTCGGCGATGCCGGCGCCGAGCGGACGATCACCAACGTCGCCGCCGGGCGCGTCGATGCCGGCAGCACGGATGCGATCAACGGCTCGCAGCTCTACGCCACCAACACGGCGATCGAGGATTTGAAAGCCGGCGTCGGAAACCTCACCCAGAACGCGGTGACCTATGACGCCCCGGGCGGCGTCAAGTCGAACACCATCACGCTGCAGGGTGGCGACGTCAACGCGCCGGTCGTCATCTCCAATGTCGGCCCCGGCGTCAAAGGGACCGATGCGGTCAATGTCGAACAGATGAACCAGGGCCTGACCGCCGGCAAGAGCTATACGGACAACCGCGTGGCTTACGCTATCGATACGTCCAACGACTACACCGACAAGGTAGCCGCCACGACCCTGCAGCAGGCCAACGACTATACCGACCAGAAGCTCGGCCAGCTCAATTCGGACATCAACGGCATCCGCGACGAGGCCCGGCAGGCGGCCGCGATAGGCCTCGCCGCCGCCTCGCTGCGCTACGACGACCGGCCCGGAAAGCTGAGCGTCGCGGCGGGTGGCGGCCTCTGGCGCGACGCCGGCGCGTTCGCCTTCGGTGCGGGCTACACCAGCGAGGACGGCCGCATCCGCGGCAATCTGTCGGGCACGGCAGCGGGTGGGCATGTCGGCGTCGGCGCCGGCATCAGCTTCACCTTGAACTGAGGCAGGGATGAAAGGACTTGTTGCCCTGACCTGCCTGGCGCTTTGCGGCGGCCTCGTGCCGGCCGCCGGGCAGGTCGCGTCGACCTACAGGATCAAGCCTTCGGACGTGGTGCTCCCGCCCGAGGTGAAGCTCGGAGACTACCAGCGCACCATACGCCCATTCGACAACTGGACGCTGATCTGCGACGAGAACCTCAAAGCCCGCAAGAAGGTCTGCAACGTCTCGCAGATCATCGAGGACGCGTCCGGCAAGATGGCCTTCAGCTGGTCGCTTGCCGCCACCCAGGACGGCAAGCCGTACATGATCCTGCGCACCGCCCCGAACGCCAGGAGCGATGGCCTGGTGTCCGTGAAATTCGATGGACAGAAGCAGCCGATCGACGTGCAGCTGAACGGCTGCAACGAAATGGTCTGTGTCGGCATGTTGCCGGTCGGCCCCGTCATGCGCCGGCAGATATCGCAGAACGCGACGCCGGCGATCTCCTACTCGACGGTCGACGGGCAGACGATCACCGTTACCGCAACGCTCAAGGGGCTGTCAGACGCCCTTTCACCACTCAAATAACCGAGGCGCCACCATGAGCCAGCAGGACCAGTTCACGTCCGCCAAACGCACTCCGAGCGTCGAGGCGGATCGGCAGAGGCGGGCCGAGCCCCCAAGGCGCTGGCCACGCGCGGCCGGATATTCACTGCTGGGATTGGTCGTGGCGGGGCTTGGCTTCGCCGCCGGGAATTACGCCGCGGTCGCCAATCTGGTCGGCGGCGCGACGGCCGCACCTGCAGCAACAGCGGCGGCCCCCGTGCTTCCGGACACGCCCTTCCTCGAGCATGTCAAGCAGGCCGGTGTGCAGGCCTGCTCGACCGTCTATCCAGTGCTCGGACAGATCCTGACGACCGGCACGAAATACAGCGTCAAATCCCTGTGGAACGACCAGGCCGCCGACAAGCACGCCATCCAGGCCTTTGTCGGCATGGACTATGCGTCGGAACGCTATAGCGGACCGGCCGCCGGCATCGTCTTCGCATCGCCCACCGCCACGGGTTGCGAAGGGGCGATGGTGCGGGTGGCGCCATTCGCCAGCCCGTGCGCCGACATCCCATCCATCCTGCCGCAGGGCAGCAAGATCACCGACCATCTCGGGCAGGTCGAGGTCTACGAGCTCGGCGGCAATGCCGGTGAAGCGCTTCTCCTGCCGACGGGCAAAAGCTGTGTGGTGATCTCCCTTGCTTCGGCGGCGAAGTAGGACGCGAAGCGAGTGAGGTCAAGGAAAGGATGCCGACCATGAGATTGCAGGCTTTGGCAGTTTTGGGCTTGACCTTGTTGTGGAGCGGACAAGTCGTCTCAGCCGACCTTGTGGCCCCATCGGAACCGCAACAGGAGGAAAAGGGCATATGGGCGGCCATTGCCTATTCGCAGGCCGATAGCAAATACGGCTTCTTCTGGGGCGCCGACAAGCGGCAGGAAGCGAAGGACATCGCACAGAAATATTGCGAGAACGCAGGCGGAAAGGCCTGCAACGTCGTCACCGTCTTCCGCAACCATCGCCATTGGAATGATGACGACGAGACCGGCTTTCCCTACAAGCACTGCGGTGCGCTTGCCGTGGCAGACAAAGTGGAGAACCGTTTCACGCCCTGGGGCGTGAACTCGGCCGAGACCCGTCGGGAAGCGGAGGATCTCGCTTTGCAGGCCTGCGAGGCGACGGGAGAGAAATGCAAGATCCGCGAATGGGTCTGCACATGAAGCTTGGCCCGAAGGCCGTCTCCGCATGTGGAGCAATTCTATTCTCATTGATGTCGCCGGCGTCTGCCCAGCAACAGGTGGCGGCTGTCCCGGATGGACCCTCATCGCTGCGTGAGGTCTATCAGGACTGGAGCGTGACCTGTTCGGTACGGGAAAAGGCGAGAGTGTGCTCGCTTGCGCAAGACCAGGTCCAGCAGAACGGGCAGAGGCTTCTTGCCATGGAGATCGCGGCACGCCCGGACGGTTCGACGACGGCTACCCTGCTTCTGCCCTTCGGCATCCTCCTTGATCCGGGCGTGACGCTGC
>NZ_RZRR01000476.1:0-4268 GCF_003998555.1 Mesorhizobium sp. M7A.F.Ca.CA.002.09.1.1
GCCTTGCACCGTCTGTCATCGGCAATCTCGATGCTGATCGTGTTGTCGATCGGCTCCTATCTCGTGACTCATGGTCAGTTGGGTGTCGGCGACGTCATTGCCTTCACCGGTTTTGCCACGATGCTGATCGCTCGCCTCGACCAGATGTCGGCTTTCGCCAACCAGATTTCCGAGGCCCGTGCCAAGCTCGAGGATTTCTACCATCTCGAGGACTCCGCGGCTGATTCCGCCGAGCCGGACGGCTTGCGCGATCTTTCCAACGTCACCGGCCATGTGCGCTTCGAGAATGTCGGCTTTGAATTCGCCAATTCCGGCCAAGGCATCGACGACGTGTCCTTCGAGGTGCAGGCGGGCCAGACCGTCGCCATCGTGGGCCCGACGGGTGCCGGCAAGACCACGCTCATCAACCTGCTGCAGCGTGTCTTCTCGCCGTCCCATGGCCGTATCCTGATCGACGGCATCGACACCCGCACCGTGACCCGCAAGTCGGTGCGCCATTCGATCGCCACGGTGTTCCAGGATGCCGGCCTGCTCAACCGCTCGATCGAGGACAACATCCGTGTCGGCCGCGCCGATGCAAGCAATGACGAGATCCATGCCGCCGCCAATGCGGCTGCCGCACAGGACTTCATCCTGTCCAAGAGCAATGGCTACGACACGGTGGTTGGCGAACGTGGCGGCCAGCTGTCGGGCGGCGAACGTCAGCGCATCGCCATTGCCCGTGCCGTGCTGAAGGACGCACCGATCCTGGTGCTCGACGAGGCGACCAGCGCGCTCGACGTCGAGACCGAGGACCGCGTCAAGGAAGCGATCGACGAACTGCGCCGCGACCGCACCACCTTCATCATCGCCCACCGCCTGACCACCGTTCGCGACGCCGATCTGGTCGTGTTCATGGACAAGGGCAGGGTGGTCGAGATGGGCGGCTTCACCGAGCTGTCGCTGCGCAATGGCCGCTTTGCCAGCCTGCTGCGCGCTGGCGGCCTGCTCAACGACGAGGAGGTCCGCCGCCTCAGCCGCACCGTGCTGCAACAGCAGGAAGCGGCCGCCTGATCAGGCACGTCTCTGCTTTCTCCCACAGGGGAGAAGGCAAAGCGCTGCAGCCCTGCGACACCACCGCTCGATTGCCCCGAACGCCGCGGCGGTTTATGTAGAACCGCATGAGCGACACGACTTCACGCCTGACAAGCTGGATGGATCTCGCCAACCCGACGCGCTTCGTCGGGCTGGCGGACAAGGTCGTGCCATGGCTGGCCACGATCGCCGCACTGATCCTCGCAGTCGGGCTCTATATGAGCTTTGCCGCGCCTGAGGATTTCCAGCAAGGCATCACCGTCCGCATCATGTACATCCACGTGCCTTTCGCCTGGCTGGCCATGATGTGCTACACGCTGATGGCGGTCTCGGCGCTCGGCACGCTCGTCTGGCGGCATCCGCTGGCCGATGTCGCGCTGAAATCAGCCGCACCCATCGGTGCGGTCTTCACCGCGCTGGCGCTGATCACCGGTTCGATCTGGGGCAAGCCGATGTGGGGCACCTGGTGGGTCTGGGATGCGCGGCTGACTTCGGTCTTCGTGCTGTTCCTGATGTATCTCGGCATCATCGCGCTGACCCGTGCGCTCGACGATGCCAGCCGCGCCGCCTGGGCCGCCGCCATCATCACGCTGGTCGGCTTCATCAACATCCCGATCATCAAATTCTCGGTCGACTGGTGGAACACGCTGCATCAGCCGGCCTCGGTGTTCCGCATGGGCGGCTCCACCATCGACCCCAGCCTGCTGTGGCCGCTTCTGGTGATGGCGCTCGGCTTCACCGTGCTGTTCTTCGCGCTGCACCTGATGGCGATGCGCACCGAAATCCGCCGTCGCCGGGTGATTGCCATGCGCAGGGTCGCGGCACGGCAGGCGGAGCGCTCTCCCCCTTCTCCCCTTGTGTGAGAAGGCAAGACGCTTCTTAGTTCACCCCATCCTTCCGCGCGCCGCCACAGGCAGCGTTTCCAGCACTTTGTCGCCGTCGATCAGATTGACCTCGTTGAACAAGTTTGTGACGACGCAGCAATGGTCGGGCACCACACGCACGCGCTCGCCGATGCGCAATTTGCCGTCACCCGAAAGCGTGACGGTGCCGTGCTCCTCGCTCAGGCCCGTCACCCGCGCTCCCGGCACGCCGGGCAACTCGCCGAAATCGGCGAGACCCAGCGTGTCGCTGGACAGCGCCTTGCTGCCGGCATCGAGGATAACGCGCGTCGCGGTGGGATGGCTGACCACCGTCGACAGCACCGTCAGCGCGCAATCGTCGAGCGTGCCGACGCCTTTGGCGACCTGATAGCGGTCGAGATAGATGTAGGTGCCTGGACGATACTCCGTGACAACAGATGTATCGCTGGAGCGCCACATATCCGGCGTGCCGCCGCTGGAGATGCGTTCGCAGGCGAGGCCCGATGCGGCCAGCGCCTGCTTGGCGTCGGCGAGCCAGGCTTCGGCCTCCGCTGCCTTCCCGGCGGCCGGGTAGGTCATCAGTCCTCCGAAGGCGAGGCCACCGGTTCTGTCGATCTGTCTTGCCAGCGCAACCGCTTCATCGGCCGACTGCACGCCGCAGCGTCCCATGCCGGTGTCGCATTCGACCAGCACCGGTAGACGATGACCGGCATCGGTGAAGGTGGTTGCCAGCCCTTCGAGCGTCTCCATGCTGTCCGCTGTCACCGACAGGGTGACGCGCCCGTGCAGCGCCAGAAGCCGCTCCAGCTTGGCGCGCCCAAGGATGTTGTAGGGAAGAAAAATATCGGCCAGCCCGGCATCGGCCATCACCTCGGCCTCGCCGATCTTCTGGCAGGTGATGCCGACGGCGCCGGCCGCCACCTGCTTCTTCGCCCAATAGGGCAATTTGTGCGTCTTGATATGCGGCCTGAGCTTCAGCCCGTTCTTGTCGGCATGCGCCTGGGCGCGGGCAATGTTGGCTTCGGCGCGCGCGGCGTCGATGAGAATCGACGGCGTATCGAGGTCGTGGACGGTCGGCATCATCTTTCACCCCATGAGGAATCCGCGGGTTTTATGGCCCTGAAAATCCGCGATGTCACGCGGCCAGCGAAGCGGATCTGTGGTCCATGCGCCTAAGCGCAAGACCGGGCAGGGCGGCGAGATGGATCGACACCGCATCGACGTTCGGCTATGCGATTTGCCAGACAAATCGATACGAAGGGATCATGATCATGAAGCGCTCCGCCATCAACGACATCATCCGCGAAGCCGACGCTTTCATCCGCTCGTTCGGCTACATCATGCCGCCCTTCGCCTATTGGTCGCCGCAGGAGGCGAAGGCGCGCCAGGCCGACTCCGCGGCCGTGTTTACCTCGCGGCTCGGCTGGGACATCACCGATTACGGTCAGGAGAAGTTCAAGGAGCTCGGCCTGTTCCTGTTCACCGTTCGCAACGGCCGCTACGAGGACATGAAGAAGGGCATGGGCATGCTCTATGCCGAGAAAATCATGATCTCGCGCAAGGACCAGCTGTCGCCGATGCATCGCCACAACGTCAAGGCCGAGGACATCATCAACCGTGGCGGCGGCAAGCTGGTGCTGGAACTGTTCATGCATGACCGCGACGGCGGCATCGATCCCAAGGCCGAGGTTTCGGTGCCGGTCGACGGAACCATCCACAGGCTGCCTGCGGGCGGGCTCCTGAAGCTCGACCCGGGCCAAAGCGTCACGCTGCTGCCCGGCGTCTGGCATGCCTTTTGGGCCGAGGGCAAGGATGTGCTGATCGGCGAGGTCTCGACCGTCAACGACGATCTCACCGACAATGTGTTTCGCGAACCGATCGGCCGTTTTTCCAACATCGACGAAGACGTTGCCCCGATCCATCTGCTGGTGTCCGACTACGAGAAGTGGCTGGGGTAAAGGGCCGCTCCACGCCCTCGGCGACGCCAGTCACACGACCGTGTGACTAGTCGCACGGTCGAAAGTGGGTAGGCCGTATCGCCTACCTACTGCGATCCCTGTTCGACCGATCCTGCCGCTTCGTCCTTGAAGACGACCTTTGTGCCTTTTTGCACTTCGGAGGCGAGGTCTTCGGCATCCCAGTTGGTCAGCCTGATGCAACCATGCGAGAAGGTCTTTCCGATCTTGCCTGGGTCCGGAGTCCCGTGAATGCCGTAGCTATCGATGGACAAGTCGATCCAGACCGATCCCACCGGATTGTTTGGCCCGGCAGCGATCGTGAAGGGGCGCTTGCTCCTCACTCCCTTGAAGGCAAACTCGGGATCGTAATGAT
>NZ_RZRR01000477.1:0-4267 GCF_003998555.1 Mesorhizobium sp. M7A.F.Ca.CA.002.09.1.1
CGCACAGCCAGCCGCCGCGTTTCCTGATCATGGCGAGGAAGCTCATCTTCATGTACGGCTCGTCCAGCGCCTCCATGCCGCCGAAACGGTGCACGTCCTCGGTCGTCTCCGCGATCATCGTGTCGATGATGTCGTCGATGGTGACGATGCCGAGGATCTTGCCATGGTCGACGACCGGAACGGCGAGCAGATCGTATTTGGAGATCGTCTGCGCCAGCGTTTCGCGATCGGTCAGCGGGCCGACCGTCATCGGAAGATGATCCGGCGCCACCGTCATGATCGAATCGTCCGGCTCACCGGTGATCAGCCGGCGCAGGCCCGTCGAGCGCACAAGCAGGTGCGTTTGCGGATCGACGATATAGATCGCATAGACGGTCTCGCGCGTCCGCTCCACCTTGCGGATGTAGTCGAGCGTTTGCCCGACGCTCCAGTCCGAGGGCACGCTGACGAACTCCGTCGTCATGATCGATGCGGCACTGCCTTCGGGATAGCCGAGGATGGAGAGCAGCGTTGCGCGCAGCGGCGGCGCAAGTCCGCCAAGCAGCTCGGAACGCGCCGGCTCTTCCAGCTCGCGCAGGATGTCGGCTGCCCGGTCGACCGACATGGCGGTGAGCAGCTTGCCCGCCTTGGCGCGCGGCAGCGCCTCCATGCGTTCCGACGCGCCGTCGAGTTCCGGCTGATCGAAGATCTCGACCAGACGTTCGAACGTCACTTCACAGAGCAGTTCCGTCGCGGTCTCTCGAGGCTCCCTGTTCAGGGCCTCGACAATGTCGGCGACGTGATCGTTGGCTAGGATACGGGCAATCGCGACGGCCTCGTCGCTTGCCACCGTGGTAAATTCGTTCATGGCTCACTCCTTGCCGTCCGGCAGGACATGAACCATGTGAGGTCACGTCAGGGCGGACGGCTGTTGCGTTCGACTGTGACTGTCGCCAGGCATGGCGCGGTGACCTTTCCGCTTGCGGGTTCGCGTTTGATTGTCTGCAAGCGGGCGCAACATAGGAGCGCGCCTCGCCGTGTCAATCGCGGTGAGGAGGGAAAATGCCGACGAGCGGGCAAGATCGCGAGACTGTGATCACCGGCCGCCGTTCGACCAGGCAGACCGGGGTGGAATAACCGTTATTTCTGCTTCAGCCGGCGCGAGAAGCGCAGCCACTTGTCTTCGACCGGCCTTGGGACCGGCCTTGGCTGCACCAGAATGGTGGTGAGTTCGGCGGGCAGGGTCGGAACCAGCGGCTTCTTGGTGGCGACGCCGTCGGCGATCGCGACGATGCTGTGATAGAATTCGCTGCCCGTCATCGATCTCGGCGCCACCGCCTCGTGCATGACGGAGATCACCGTGACATCGGGGCAGTTGTCCTTGATGGCCTGGTGGAAGGCGACCTTGCCATCGGGGTCGAGCGCGCCGGTCGCCTCGTCGAGGAACAGCAATCCCGGCTGCTGCAGCACGATGCGGGCCACCACCAGCTTCTGTTTCTGGCCGCCCGACAGAACCTGGTCCCAGCTTTTGCCTTCGCGGCTTTCGTCGGCCATGTGCTCGATAAAGTCGCCGAGCCCCGCCTTGTGCAGCGCCGACGCCACCTGCGCATCGCCATGGTCGTGCTCGGAGCCGGGCAGGCAGACCAGTTGCTTCAGCGACACAGGCTGCAGCTTGACCTCCTGGGCGGCATAGAAACTCTTGACGCCCTCTGGGAAGACGATGGTGCCGCGGCCATAGGGCCACAGGCCGTTGATCGCCTTGATCAGCGAGGTCTTGCCGCAACCGGACTCGCCTTTCAGGAAAGTCCATTCGCCGCGCCGGAAGCGCAGATTGGCGGCGCTGAGAAAGGGCGTCGCGTCCTCGCCCTGATGCGCCAGTTCGAGCTTCTGGATGGTCAGGCCGAAAACCGGGTTCTGGCTGGCATAGTGGAAGTCGGAGCGGCCGGTCTGGCTGTAGAATTCCTGCGGATGCTGGACATTCTCGATCGCATTGGCCAGCTCGGTGACACGCTGGCTGTTGGCGCGCAACGTGGCGATGGCGGGCATGACGTGGATGAACCAGGAACACTGGCCGATCAGCGAATTGACCAGCTCGGAGCCGGTTATGTAGCCCTTGAGGTCGAGACCGTTGTGGATGAACGGCACCAGGCCCGGTCCGTAGGCGACAATGCGGGCACCGATGAAATTGTAGATCAGCTCGAACGACATGTAGACGGTGTTGACGATGTTCAGCCGCGTCCAGGTGCCGTCGATGTCGACATAAAGCCGGCCATGCATGGTCCTTTGCACGCCTTCGCCCTGAGACGCCGCGACATGGAAGGAGCGGCGCAGGAATGTCGTCAGCTCGCCGCGATAGCTGCCCTCGGCCTGCTGCATCCTGACATTGAGGCGCTCGAGCAGGCCGCCGAGCTTGACCGCGATCCAAGTGTTCAGCGGCACGTAGGTGGCGACGGCCAGGAAGGCGAGGATGGCGCTGCCATAGCTGCCGAGGAATTCCAGCCCCTTCACCTCGACGGAGTTTTCGAGCAGCTTCTGGCCGACGAAATAGAGCGATGTGGCAACGCCAAGCACGCCCATGGCGAGCCCGATGGCGCCACCGGTCATGTCCTTGATGGATTCCTGGACGCGCTGGTCGATATTGTCGGGGGCCGGTGCGCCGCTGCCGGTCGACGCGTGCTGGGCATGGAAATGCGTATGATTGCCGTCCAGCAGCGCTTCATTGAAGCGGCTGTCCAGCCAACCGCGCCATTTGCGGTGCAACGTCGCCGAGACAAGGTTGCGGATGCCGGTGAAGCCAGCGTCCTTGAGTACGACCAGCAGCACGAGGACGCCGGCATTGACCAAAAGCGAGCGAAGCGGCGTGGTGTTGGCGGCGTCATGGAAGAAGGCGATGGAATTGACCAGTTCGCCCGAGGCTTCGGCGAACCAGACACCGGCCTTGCTGGACAACGCCGTGAGCAGCGCGATCACCAGCGTCAGCGTCCAGGCTTCCTTCCAGCGGTCGGAAACCCAGTAGGCCCGCATCAGGCCCCAGAAGCTGCGCATCGACGACACCGGCGTCAGAAGCGATCGCCCTGCGGCATCGCGAGGTGTTTTTTCCGGTACTGACTCTTGCGATGGTCTACCGACCCGAATCACTATCCCGCCCAAACCTTTTTTCTTTTGTTACGGATGGTAACACCAATTGATCATTTTCCATTAATTTAAAACCGGGCCGACCGGATTGCCCCGGCAGCCGTTGCCGTGAGGCAACAGATTACATGCTGAAATATAGCGACAACAGTCGACAAAAATCCGGATATTGCTTTTAATTTCATGGGCTTGATATATCGAGGGCGTGGCGTTGGCACGGCTTCCCCTAGGGAAGGCTTTCACACGGTTTCGTGAACTCGAAATCGTATCGAGCGACCGGTTTTCTCACTGTGGACGGCTCAAAGAGCTCGAAAATCTGCGGCTCGTGACTCGCCAGGATTGCCGGGGTCGTCCCTGCCGGGGGCAGGAATTGACGAGAGAATCGATCGAGCGGCGCGTTCCGTCTTGTCGGATCGGCTGAGGGACTGCGTTTGACAATTCATCCGCCTGGGATTGAACCTTGCCCGGCATCGGCGACACTCATGCATGTCCGGTTCTTCAACAAGGAAGCTCCCAATGCTTGCACGCGCGGCCGCAATCCTGTCCCTCTTTGCCTTTGTACCTTTGGCGCATGCCGGCGAGCAAAGCATTCCGGCCAGCGCCGAGGGCCAGATCGAGTTCAACACGCCGTCCGGCAACATCGGCTGCATCTACACGCCCAAAGGCGGCACCGGCACCTATGAGCCGAGGGATGGCGGCCCGGAACTGAGCTGCTCGCGCGTCGAGCCGAGCTACCTTACGATTATCCTGGGTCCGAAGGGGCCAGCAACGCTGATCAAGAACCCAGGCGAGCAGGGCTGCTGCAGCGATGTCGATAAGCTTGGCTACGGCAACAGCTGGAGCGCCGGGCCGTTCTCGTGCCAGTCGTCAACCAAGGGACTGACCTGCACGGCCACGAACGGCCATGGATTTTTCATCAGCAAGGCCAAGGCGACGGCGAAGTAACGTCTGCCGCTGTCGCGGAGAGGAGAGGCCGGCCGGCCTCAGCCGGCCTTGTCCAGTTCGCCGCGCGCCTTGGCGGCCGCCACCTGGCGAATGGCATCGGCCAGCGTATCGGCATCCTGCGCGCCCATGACGGCGTATTTGTCCTCGAGCAGGAAGCACGGCACACCAGAAATGCCCATGCGCGACGCGGTGGCGATCTCGGTGCGCACCG
>NZ_RZRR01000478.1:0-4263 GCF_003998555.1 Mesorhizobium sp. M7A.F.Ca.CA.002.09.1.1
TCTGAGCTCCGTCGTTCCTGAACCCGCAAACAGAAATCATGGGAGGAAACCATGGCAGCTTCATTTGATCTGAACAACGACGGCGTGGTCGTCATCATCGGTTCGGGCGCCGGCGGCGGCACGCTCGGCAACGAACTTGCCCAGAAGGGTGTCGACGTCGTCATCCTGGAAGCCGGCGCGCGCCACGAATACGAGGATTTCGTCAATGACGAGTGGGGTTCGTTCGCCCAGCTCGCCTGGACCGACAAGCGCACCACGTCCGGCGACTGGCGCGTGGCAAAGGATTTTCCGAACCTGCCGGCCTGGATCGTCAAGTCGGTCGGCGGTTCGACCACGCATTGGGCGGGAGCCTCGCTGCGCTTCCAGGAGCACGAGTTCAAGACGCTCTCGACCTATGGCAAACTGGAAGGCGCCAACCTGCTCGATTGGCCGATCACGCTGGCCGAGATGGAGCCCTACTACGCCAAGGCCGAGGCCAAGATGGGCGTCACCGGCACCAATGACTGGCCGCGGCTGCCGGGCAACAACAATTTCAAGGTGTTGAAGGCCGGCGCCGACGAGCTCGGCTACAAGGAATGCCACACCGGCAACATGGCCATCAACTCGGTCGATCGCGACGATCGTAATTCCTGCCAGCAAACCGGCTTCTGCTTCCAGGGCTGTAAATGGGGCGCCAAATGGTCGACGCTCTACACCGAGATCCCCAAGGGCGAGGCGACAGGCCATCTCGAAGTCAGGCCGAATGCCATGGCGATCAAGATCAACCACGACGCCAGCGGAAAGGTGACCGGCGTCGTCTACGCCGACAAGGACGGCAAGCTGCAGGAGCAGAAGGCGCGCATCGTCGCGGTTGCCGGCAACTCGATCGAGAGCCCAAGGCTGCTGCTCAATTCGGCGTCGGGAAAATTCCCCGATGGGCTTGCCAACTCGTCGGGCCAGGTCGGCAAGAACTACATGCGCCACACCACCGGCTCGGTCTATGCCATCTTCGACAGGCCGGTGCATATGTATCGCGGCACCACCATGGCCGGCATCATCCGCGACGAGGCGCGGCATGATCCGTCGCGTGGGTTCGTGGGCGGCTACGAGTTCGAGACGCTGTCGCTCGGCCTGCCGTTCATGGCCGCATTCCTCGATCCGGGCGCCTGGGGGCGCTCGTTCACCACCGCACTCGATCACTACGACCACATGGCCGGCCTGTGGATCGTCGGTGAGGACATGCCGCGCGCGGAGAACCGCATCACGCTGCATGCAGACGAGAAGGACGCACACGGCATGCCGATCGCCGACGTGCATTTCGACGACCATCCGAACGACACGGCGATGCGTAACCACGCCTACAAACAGGCTACGGCACTTTACGATGCGGTCGGCGCCACCCGCACCTTCCCGACGCCGCCCTATCCCTCGACCCACAATCTCGGCACCAATCGGATGAGCGAGAAAGCGGAAGACGGCGTCGTCAACAAGCACGGCCAGGCGCACGACATCAAGAACCTGTTCGTGTCGGACGGCAGCCAGTTCACCACCGGGGCCGCCGAAAACCCGACCCTGACGATCGTGTCGCTGGCGATCCGCCAGGCCGACTACATCGCCGCGCAGATGTCGGCAAAGACGATCTAGTCACATCCTCCCGACGGACTGCTGGCGCGGAACCCGCAAGGTTCCGCGCCTTTTTCTTGCCACCCTTATTGCTTGGTGCAGGTCGATGCGGTGAAGGCGCCGTCGGGTTGCTTCATGATGATGTCGAAGGAGGGCACGGTTTCGCCGTCAAGCGTCGCCTGGGTCAGCGACAGCGAGTTGCCGCCGGCGGTGTAGCCGCCCAGTGGTCCCAGCCAGGAAATCACGCCGTTCGCATCCATTTGGTAGTTGTACCCTTGCTGAGCGGGGCCGAAGCCGCCGAGGCTGGTGTAGACAGGGCCGCTGTAGACGTTCCCCTTGATGGTGATGTCGCCGAGGCTGAGGAACATGCCAAGCAGGTACACTTCGCAATGATAGGTGCCGTCAGGCATCTTGCCATCGCTGAAATCGGCTCGCGCGGCTCCGGTTGCTGCGGCCAGAAGCAGTATGCCGATGAAAAAGCGTGAAATCCCTGAAATCATGACGTCGCTCGTTTGAAGAGCGAGCTTGCCCTATTTTTGCACCGCGCCGCAACATCGGTCGCCCAAGGCGCCGCTATTCAGATCAAAATCTAGGCAGTCTGGGAGAATGAGCGAAAATTAGGCAAAAACTGTGTAAGCTGCGCAAATTTCCCTCAATCGATTTCTGGCCGGCTCTCTTTGTTTTGGAAGCCCTATGTTCCAAAGCGCTGATATCTATGAACTATTTGTACCCTTTCGGGATCGCTGGAGCGGTTGGCATGGGGGTTGCATTGTAGTGTTGCGGTGCAATCAACTAGCTTGGGAGTCCGTAATATGAGGGGTAATTTCTCGACAATAACAAAAATGTTTTCGGCTGGTGCGGTCGCCGCCGGCCTGTTGATGTCGGCTCCGGCCAAGGCCGCCGACGACACGATCAAGGTCGGCATTCTCCATTCGCTCTCGGGGACCATGGCGATTTCGGAGACGACACTGAAGGACGCCATGCTGATGCTCATCGACGAGCAGAACGCCAAGGGCGGCCTGCTCGGCAAGAAGCTCGAGGCGGTGGTCGTCGATCCGGCTTCCAACTGGCCGCTGTTTGCCGAAAAGGCGCGCGAACTGATCTCCAAGGACAAGGTTGCGGCGGTGTTCGGCTGCTGGACCTCGGTGTCGCGCAAATCGGTGCTGCCGGTGTTCTCCGAACTCGACAACATCCTGTTCTATCCGGTCCAGTATGAGGGCGAGGAGAGCGAGCGCAACGTGTTCTACACGGGTGCGGCGCCGAACCAGCAGGCGATCCCGGCGGTCGACTATCTGATGAGCGAGGACGGCGGTTCGGTTAAGCGCTGGGTGCTGGAAGGCACCGACTACGTCTATCCGCGCACCACCAACAAGATCCTCGAGGCCTATCTGAAGGCCAAGGGCGTGGCGGCTGAAGACATCATGGTCAATTACACGCCGTTCGGCTTCTCCGACTGGCAGACCGAGGTTTCGGCGATCAAGAAGTTCGGTTCGGCCGGCAAGAAGACCGCCGTCGTCTCCACCGTCAACGGCGACGCCAACGTGCCGTTCTACAAGGAACTCGGCAACCAGGGCATCAAGGCCGAGGACATTCCGGTCATGGCCTTCTCGGTCGGCGAGGAAGAGCTTGCAGGTCTCGACACCGCGCCGCTGGTCGGCCATCTCGCCGCCTGGAACTATTTCGAGAGCATCGATACGCCCGAGAACAAGAAGTTCATCGCCGACTGGCACAAGTTCATCAAGAACGACAAGCGCACCACCAACGACCCGATGGAGGCCCATTATATCGGCTTCAACATGTGGGTGAAGGCGGTCGAGAAGGCCGGCACCACCGATCCGGACAAGGTCATCGACGCCATGATCGGCGTGTCGGTGCCGAACCTGACCGGCGGCTATTCGACGATGATGCCGAACCACCACATCACCAAGCCGGTGCTGATCGGCGAAATCCAGGCCGACGGCCAGTTCGAGACCGTGTCGCGCACGCCGGGCCTGGTGATGGGCGACGAATGGTCCGACTATCTGCCTGATTCCAAGGACCTGATCTCGGATTGGCGCGCGCCTCTGTCCTGCGGCAACTTTAATGTTGCCACCGGCAAGTGCGGCGGCAAGGGCACGAACTGATCCCTCCCAGGGCTGACCCAGTCAGACCGCGCGCGTCCGGACGGCTTCCTCCGCCGTCCGGACGCCCACTTCAACCTTCAGGGGTTACCAGAAACCAATGACCTTAATCCGCACGGGTTTGATGCTGTTGTTCCTGCTGGCGACACTGTCGTCATCGGGCGCTGGCGAAACCGATCTGCGCGGCATCATCGCCAAATTCGCCACGGCCAAGGGCTTTTCCGAGATCGGAGCCGTCGTCCACGAACTGGCAGCCGCTGGCGACCCGGCGGTGGAGCGGCCGCTTGCGGCACTTGCCGACGGCAACCTCTATGTCCGCAAGGCCGATTCCCTGGTGTTTGTCGGCAAGGAAGCGGGCGAGAGCGTCCAGCTTTCCGACCCGTTGAGCGGGGAGGCATCGGGTGAGGCGGCCAAGGACGGCATCACCAAGATCAAGGTCAACAACACGCTGCGTCGCGTCATCCGCGATGCGTTGGGCACTCTGACGCTCGGCGCCAAGGATCCGGCTGTCCGCATCGCCGCCGCCGACACCATGTTCAAG
>NZ_RZRR01000479.1:0-4261 GCF_003998555.1 Mesorhizobium sp. M7A.F.Ca.CA.002.09.1.1
CCCTTCAACCCGGACTTCAACGGCGCTGCCCAGGAAGGCGTCGGCTACTACCAGTTGACCCAGAAGGATGCCCGACGCTCCTCCGCCTCGGTCGCTTATTTGAAGCCGATCCGCAGCCGCAAGAACCTGACCCTCCGAACCGATGTGCTGGTGACGCGCATCGTCGTCGAGAACGGTCGCGCTATCGGCGTCGAGGTGGTCGACAGGCCGGGCGGCGACAAGAAAATCCTGCGCGCCGAGCGCGAGGTGATCGTCTCGTCCGGCGCCATCGGCTCGCCGAAGCTCCTGATGCAGTCGGGGATCGGCCCCGCAGACCATCTGAAGTCAGTCGGCGTCACGCCGGTGCATGACCTGCCCGGCGTCGGCTCCAACATGCAGGACCATCTCGATTTGTTCGTCATCGCCGAATGCACCGGCGATCACACCTATGACAACTACGCCAAGCTGCACCGCACGGCCTGGGCCGGTCTGCAATATCTGCTGCTGAAGAAAGGCCCGGTGGCCTCCAGCCTGTTCGAGACCGGCGGCTTCTGGTACGCCGACCCGACCGCCGCCTCGCCCGACATTCAGTTCCATCTCGGCTTGGGATCCGGCATCGAGGCCGGCGTCGAGAAGCTGAACAATCCAGGTGTCACCCTGAACTCGGCCTTCCTGCGGCCGCGCTCACGCGGCACGGTGCGGCTGAAGAGTGCCGACCCGTCCGACCACCCGCTGATCGATCCGAACTACTGGTCCGATCCCTATGACCGCGCCATGTCGATCAAGGGGCTGCGACTGGCGCGCCAGATCATGCGACAGAAGGCGCTTGCCCCTTACGTGCTGCGCGAAGTGCTGCCCGGGCCGTCGCTCGCCAGCGACGACGAGCTGTTCGACTATGCCTGCCGCACCTCCAAAACCGACCATCACCCGGTTGGCACCTGCCGCATGGGCCATGACGACATGGCCGTGGTGACACCGGATCTGCGGTTGCGCGGCATCGAGGGCCTGCGCGTTTGCGACGCCTCGGTGATGCCGCGCGTGCCTTCATCCAACACCAATGCGCCGACAATGATGGTCGGTGAAAAAGGAGCCGATCTGGTCCTCGGCCGCGAGCCGCTGCCGCCGGCGGTGTTTTCCGGAAACCGGGCTGCTTAGCCGCTGAGGAGCAAGACATGATCAGGCACTGTGTTTTCGCTAGATTTCGCAATGATGTCGCCGCTACCGAGCGCACGGCGGTCCATGCCGATCTCGAGGCGCTGCGACAGCTGATCGACGGCATGGACGCCGTAAAATTCAGCGCCAATGTCAGCCCCGAGCCGTTCGCACGCGGCTTCACCCATGGCTTCACCATCGACTTCCGCGATGCTGCCGCGCGCGATGCCTATCTTGCGCATGAAGCGCACCAGCGCGCCGGCGCACGCCTGGTCGCTGCCCTGGAAGGCGGCACGGACGGGCTGATGGTGTTTGATCTCGAAATCTAGACTCACCATCAAGCCACGATCGAGTTCATCGACAGATGGCACCGGTCGCTCCTCATCGCACCTCAGGGGCGTTCGATCAAATGAGCCGCGCGAAAAAGTGACCACCGGTCTTCCCTGAACTGGCTGATAATTCCTCACATCGATGATGGTGGAGGAGGAAGATTTGCCCCTTAATTCGCAGCAGAAGAAGACCGTCCTCGCCTCGTTCCTGGGCTGGACGCTCGATGCTTTCGATTTCTTCCTTCTGACATTCCTGCTCACCGATATCGCGACCGAATTCCACGCCGACGTGCCCGCGGTCTCCAAGGCGCTGTTCCTGACCTTGGCCACACGCTTCATCGGCGCGTTCTTCTTCGGCATGCTTGCCGACAAGTACGGGCGCAAGCCGATCCTCATGCTCAACATCGTGAGCTATTCGGTGATCGGCGCGCTGGCCGCCTTCTCACCCAATCTCGGCATCTTCCTCGCCCTGCGCGCGCTGTTCGGCATCGCCATGGGCGGCGAATGGGGGCTTGGCAGTTCGCTGGCCATGGAATCCATTCCGCCGAGCGCACGCGGCATGGTCTCCGGCATCCTGCAATGCGGCTATCCGGCCGGCTATCTGCTGGCGGCGGTGGTCTATGGCCTGCTCTATCAGCAGACGATCGGCGGCTACACGATCGGCTGGCGCGCCATGTTCCTGCTCAGCTTCGTGCCGGCGCTGATTGTGCTCTTCATCCGCTCGCATGTGCCGGAATCGCCGGCCTTCGTCGAAGCGCAGAAGACGGCTCGACCGGGCATGTGGGAAACCCTGCAGAAACACTGGGGTGTCGCGCTCTATGCCGTCGTGCTGATGATGTTCTTCAATTTCTTCAGTCATGGCACGCAGGACCTCTACCCGACCTTCCTGAAGAAGCAGCACGGCTTCGATCCGCATACGGTGAGCTGGATCACCATCGTCGCCAATATCGGCGCCATCGTCGGCGGCCTGGCATTCGGCGCGCTGTCCGAAAAGATCGGCCGCGTCAACGCCATCACGCTGGCCTGCCTGATCGCCTTGCCGTCGATCCCGCTATGGGCCTACTCGACCACGCCGTTCATGCTCGCCATCGGCGCCTTCGTCATGCAGGTCGCGGTCCAGGGCGCCTGGGGCGTCATCCCCGTGCACCTCAACGAGCTTTCGCCCGGGGCGGTGCGGGCGACCTTGCCCGGCTTTATCTATCAGGCGGGCAATCTCGCCGCGTCCTATGGCGGCCCCTATCAGGCAGGAATCGCGGAAAGCGCCGGAGGCAGCTATGGCTATGCCCTGGCGCTGTTCGCAGGCGTGGTCGCCATCTGCATCATCGTCGTCATCCGTTTCAGTCCGGAACGACGTGGCCAGTTGATGACCGTACTCAATTAGGGTCGAAATCAGCCGAGCCTGAGCGCAACGACACCGGCGACGATGCTGAGCGCGGCGGCACCGCGCCAGCCGGTCATTTTTTCGCCGAGAGCGAAGACCGAGATCATCATGGCAAACAGGATCGAGGTTTCGCGCAGCGAGGCCACGGAGGCGATCGGCGCCTTGGTCATCGCCCACATGACGATCCAGTAGGCGGCGCCGCTGAGCACGCCCGTGAACAGCCCTGCCTTCCAGTCGCGCGCCAACACCGGCAGCGCCTTCGGCCCGCGGAAGATGAGGCACAGCACCAAGGCGCCAAAAGCATCGCAGATGAACAGCCAGGCTGCATAGCTCTGCGCGGTTGCCGCCAGCCGTGCGCCGCTGCCGTCGGACAGCGTGTAACTGGCAATGAAGATGGAAGTGCCCAGTGCGAAGCCAACCGCGCGCAGATTGAGTTTTTCCAGATGTGCGCCGCCACGAAACGACATCACCAGCGTGCCGGCCGACAACAGGAAGATGCCGAGCATGGCGAACGGGCCGGGAATCTCGGCAACGACGAACATGCCGCCAAAGGCCGAGAGCAGAGGTGCGGTGCCCCGCGCCAGCGGATAAGTCTGGGCGAAATCGCCGGCCTTGTAGGCGCCGATCAGGAAGGTGCGGTAGCCCATGTGGAAAATGACGGAGGCGATGATGTAGGGCCACACCTCCGCCTTCGGCACTTCGACGAAGGGCAGCACCACGAGTGCCGCCGCGCCCATGCCGAGCGTCATCAGCGTGATCGACAGGAAGCGGTCGAGATGGACCTTGACCAGCGCGTTCCAGATCGCGTGCATGGCGGCGGCGGCAAGCACTGCGAAAAAGACGAAAAGCGTCATGTGGCAATGCCGGGCGTTTCCAGGTCGATGTCGACCCGCAACGGAAAATGATCCGACGCAACCTCGTCGATATCGGCACAGATCGAACGCACCCGCCCGGCGAACATGCCGCCGACGAAGCAATGGTCGAGCCGGCGCTTTGCCAATCTGCCGTCGATGGTCTTCACATGGGTGTGGAAGTCCGGAACTGGCTCCCCGGCAACGGCGGCGGCATCGACGAAACCGCTGAGATAGGCGGCACCCCGATGGTAGGGCGTGCTGCCGACGATGCGGCGATATTCGGCGCTGCCCGGCTCCATGTTGAAATCGCCCATCCAGATCGCCGCCAGCGGGTTTTCCGGCTCCGCTTCGCCGCTGGTCCAGTTGCGCGTGGGCTCGTCGTCGACGCCGCTCCACGGCCCGCCGTCGGACGGTGCCCGGCGATGCTCGGCCAGGAGATAGTCGATCTGCTCCAGCCGCTCCTCGGCCGCGATATGGGCGAGATGCAGCGACAACACCCGCACCGGCCCTGCCGGCGTGCGGATCATGCATTCAAGTGCTGCATTGCGGGTGTTGAGCGGCCGCAG